>SKOM01000082.1 GCA_007120095.1 Candidatus Competibacteraceae bacterium
CTGATCTGCAAGCATTATTAGCAGTGTTGCATGCTGATCAAGCGCAGTACCTTGAGGCGGTGTCCCCTAGGTAAAATCACCCATGTCAGCCACTCGATCAGCCGTAACCCCTGCTTATGCTAGCGCTCCCTATGGCTGGGCGGCCTTGCTGTCTTTATTAGCGGTACTGTACCTCACCTTATTGCCCTTTGAATTTGGCGATGTTGCTGTAGCCGAGGCATGGCAGCGATTTTTAGCCATGGAGCAAGGGGCGGTGCGCAGCGGCGCCCGCCAGCAGTGGGTGGCCAACGCCTTGATGTTTATGCCGCTGGGGTTTTTCCTTACGGCTTGGTTGACACTGAACAGACGCAGCGGCTTGGTGCGGCTGTTGCTGGGGATGGTCGTGGCCGCGTTCTGCTTGCTGGTGACGGCCAGCGTTGAATTTGCCCAAATCTGGCTGCCGAACCGCAACCCTTCATTGAATGATATCAGTGCGAACTTCGTCGGTGGGGCCGTCGGTGCCACCGTATGGGTGCTCATCGGGCGACGCATCGCTGCGTGGTGGGACGGAGTACAACGCGAAGGCTTGCGCATTAATGTGACTCAGTTGCTGTTGCTGTACGGTGTGTTCTATATCGTAGTCAGCCTGTTACCGTTTGATTTTCTGCTATCGCTCAGTGAACTGCAAGCACGCCTGGCTTCCGAGCACTGGAGCTGGTGGATGCGAGCCGATTACTGCACTGAGACGCAGTTGCGCTGCCTGGCTCTGGACGGTTCTAAAGTGGTGCTGGCCGTGCCCCTAGGGGTTTGGCTGTATCAGCGTTACCATGGTCAGCGTTTAGTCACTCTGTTCGTCACTGGACTGGCATTAGGTCTTGGCGTAGAGGCGGCACAATTTTTACTAGTGACCGGACGTGCTGATGGGTTTTCGGGATTATTGCGGGTGATGGGCATCGGCACAGGGTTATTACTGGCCGCACAATTTATAAATTTTGCCATTCATATCGATGAATGGCGCCAACAGTGGGGCAGAGTGCTCGCTATAGGGGTATGTATCCCTTATACCATGGCGGTCTTTGCTGTTGGTTTGGGCAATCGAGAATTTCATTGGGATGCAGCACAGGCTTGGGAGCAATTACAGTCGCTGCGCTGGCTGCCGTTTTATTATCACTATTTTGTCGCCGAAGCGGTGGCTATTCGCAGCGTGTTGCTCACCCTGATGCTTTACGCCCCATTAGGGGGGATACTCTGGCTGTGGGCAGGAAACCGCACGATCCGCCCGCTGAGTGCGGTAGCGCTCGGCGCGGTGTTTGCCTTAACGATAGAAGCGGTAAAGTTGTTTATTGATGGCCAACGCCCGGATCTAACTAGTGTCTGGTTGGGTGGCTTGGCCGCTTGGGCGGCCTGGCGGGTTTGCACTTGGGCCACAGTACAGTTTGGCGCAGGTCACTCAGTCTCACCACCCCTACCGAAAGTCACCCGAGTATCGGCACCGAGTCGGCTGGAATCAGCCTCGCTGCCAGCACGGGTGCTCGGCATCACACTGCTGGCGCTGACTTTAATTCTGGCAATGACTTGGCCGGTAGCAGCCCCGTGGTTGGTGATGGCATTGGTGGCGTATATGGCGTGGCTATGGCATCGTCCTGAGGCTTGGTTATTGGTGATACCGGCTTTGGTGCCAACGCTGAATTTATCCTTGTATACTGGCCGATTTTTTTTCGATGAACTGGATTTATTCCTACTGGCCACGCTTGCTGTGCACGCTGTGCATTGGCGCTCCGGCTGGGGATTAGTGCCCTTACCGCGTCTGGTGCGGTGGTCATTGTTCGCTGTTGGTTTAGCGTTTTTTGTGAGCTTGGTACGGGGATTACTGCCTTTACAACCCTTGGATGACAATGCGTTGGTACATTATGCCAGTCATTATAACGCGCTGCGTGATGCTAAAGGCTTTGTCTGGGCGTTAGTGCTGTTCATGCTACTTAATCAATCCAGTGAGCCACTACGCTTATTATTCCAGCGCTGGTTGGTACCGGGAATGGTCTTAGGCTTGGTTGGCGTGGTGGCTATTATTCTCTGGGAGCGTGCCACCTATCCGGGGCTATTCGATTTTGCCAGCCGCTACCGACTGTCCGCTTTGTTCACCGAAATGCATGTTGGCGGCCCCAGTATTGAGACTTATCTGGTGTTAACGCTGCCCTTTGCCTTGCTTTGGGCAGGGTTACAGCGCTCTTGGCTCTGGTGGATTCCCCTGTGTGGACTCCTGGCGGCGGCCTTGTACGGTTTGGTGGTCACCTATTCCCGTGCCGGCTATTTGGGCATGGCCGTGGTGCTATTAGTGATTTTGGCTGGGGCATTGATAACGGCCGTTACTCGGCGAGGTGCTCAGCGTTGGCAGTTAACGGCTGTCGTTATGGTATTGTTTATGCTTGTGGGTTCGGTTTTACCGCGAGTCACCGGGGATTTTTTCGCCCAGCGCCTAGAACAGTTAGACAGCGACTTCGCCCGCCGAACCGAGCATTGGCAACTGGTGATGGCCTTGCGCGAACCGGGTGTTGTGGGTACCTTGCTGGGCGCTGGTTTGGGTGCGTTTCCGAGAACTTATGTTTGGGGTAATCCGCAAGGTCAAATACCGGCAAATTTTAGCTATGTGCACACCTCTGAAGGTCACCGTCTGCGTATTGGCACGGGCGATTCTTTATTTATTAACCAGCGTTTATCACTTCCTCCGCACGGTGATTACACCGTAGAGGTTAAGGCGCAGTCTGACCAGACCGCGCGTTTAGGTTTATTTGTGTGTGAAAAATTTGTACGCCATTCATTTGAATGTCGCCGCACAGCTATGGAGATTGCCCCACCCGGTACGGGCGATAACTCCTCAGTCTGGATATTTAATGCGGACGGTTTAGCCACAGGGCCGTGGTTCCAACGCCGTCAATTGGTGTTTTCCTTTTCCAACAGCACCGCTGGCAGTATTATCGACATTGAACAAATCCGCTTAACTGCGGCAGACGGACAGGAGTTTTTACGTAATGGGGATTTTTCCCAAGGCGGGCGCTATTGGTATTTCACTACCGATAATCTTTGGCCGTGGCGTACCGAGAATCAGTGGTTGGAAATCTTTTTTGCCCAAGGTTGGCTGGGCTTATTGGCTTTTGTGGCATTGACCTTGTTGGGGCTGATAACCTTGCTGCGCCGAGCGGCTCAAGGCGCATTCGAAGCGATTTATGTATTAGCGGCTCTGGCAGGGATGTTAGCCATCGGTGTGTTTAGCACGGTATTTTGGTCGCCACGCTTGACTATGCTGTTTTATTTGGTGCTGTTGCTCGGTGTGGCGGTGGCGCATGACAGTCTACAGCAACCCACCCGGCGGCGGTTACGCCGCGCTTATACTGGCACTATACCGGATCACAGGTAGGCCCTATGCACTCTTCTTATGATAAAGACTATTATTTCTGGTTCACCGAACAGGCAGGACTATTACGTCGTGGTCTGTGGCAACAGGTGGATGTCGAACACCTGGCTGAGGAATTGGAAGACATGGGTAAGCGGGAAAAACGCGCCTTACGCAGTCGAGTGGTCGTGTTGCTAGCGCATTTGCTGAAATATACGTATCAGCCACAACAGCGTAGTCCCAGTTGGAATGGTACGATTCGCGAGCAGCGCAAGCAGCTCAGTGAATTATTAGACGACAGTCCTAGCCTCAAGCCACGGCTGCTTGAGGAATTACAAGACGGCTATATTAGCGCCCGATTATTAGCCGCTGGTGATACCGGTCTAGCAGCAACGGCGTTTCCAGAGCAATGTCCATTCACGCTGGAACAGCTCCTTGACGAACATTTTTGGCCTGAATTATGAACACCCAACAGCACCACCCCGTACTGGCTCAATTACACACCTGGCTGAACCAGCAGCCGAGTGTGTTATGGCCTGTGTTATACATGCTGGCCATTTTCGGCCTGTCTTCGGTTCCTGGGGTCATTCCCGAAGATGCTGCTGCGCCCTATCAGATTTTTAACTGGGTGCCGCCGGCCATCCAGAATTTACTGCATATCCCCGTATACGCCGGTCTGGCCTTTCTATGGCGCTGGTATTGGGCCGTGCCACTGCGGCCACTGGCCGCGACCCTGATGGCATTGTTGATCACCATCAGCTACGGTGTATTTGACGAGTGGTATCAGTTGTTTGTACCAGGTCGCTATGCCTCACTGACCGATGTGCTGTTTAACAGTATTGGTGCGGGCTTGGGCGTGCTGGCGTATAGCTGGATTAACCGCACACTTTATACCAAGACTTCGACGGCCTCTGGATGACCCAGAAATTTCTCCGGGCTGGCGGTTAAACCGTAGGCACCGGATTGAAACACCACCACCAAATCGCCGATCTCAGCCACCGGCAACATCATACGCTCGCCGAGTAAATCCAAGGGGGTACACAGCGGCCCCACCACCGAGGCAGTTTCGCGGTCGTTTGCCCCCATGCGATTGGCAATGGCCACGGGGTAGTTTTTGCGGATGATCTGGCCAAAATTCCCCGATGCCGCTAGGTGATGATGCAGACCGCCATCGGTGACTAGGTAGGGATGACCACGCGAGAGCTTACGGTCAACCACTCGACAGACGTACAGTCCCGCTTCGCCGACCAGATAACGCCCGAGTTCAATGACAATGCGGGCTGAGGGCAGGTGTTGGGCAGCATCTGCAACGATGGTGGCAAGATTATCCCCAATCGGTGCTAAATCCAGATGCGGCTCACCGGGAAAATAGGGAATTCCAAAGCCACCGCCTAAATTCAAAAAGCGCACCGGGGCAGGTGCGTGTTCCGCCAAGCGCCGGGCGAGATCAAAACTCTGGCGCTGGGCTTCGATAATCGCCTCGGCACGCAGATTCTGCGAACCGGCATACAGATGAAACCCCTCGAACGCCAGTCCTGCGGTTGCAATCTCAGCCAGCAGCGCCGGGATTTCTTCGGTATCCACCCCGAATTGTTTCGGCCCGCCACCCATTTTCATGCCCGAGCTTTTCAGCTCGAAATCCGGATTGACCCGCACCGCCACTCGTGCCGGCAGACCGAGTGCTTGAGAGGCAGCCGCCAGCACCGGCACTTCGCGGAACGATTCGATGTTGATTAAAATACCGGCGGCTACCGCCTGATGCAGTTCCACATCCCGCTTGCCGGGGCCGGCAAAGCTGATTTCTGCCGGATCGGCACCGGCATCCAACGCCACCTGTAATTCCCCGGCCGAGGCCACATCGATACCATCGACTAAACGCGCCATGTGGCCGACCAGGGCCGGCATGGGATTGGCTTTCATGGCGTAATGCAGGGAAATCGCTGGCGGCAGGGCTTGTCGCAGTTCCGCCACCCGTCGATCCAGGAGCTGGCGGTCATAGGCATAAAACGGCGTGCGCCCTACGCGAGCGGCGACGCGGCTGAGCGGCAGGCCGGCGATCAGCAGCTCGCCATTGTCCACCGCGAATTGATGCATGGGGGCATGGGCAGCAGGGGTTTTCATGAGATCAATGCCTTACGGTCGATTTTGCCATTGGGATTACGCGGTAGGGGGCCATCGTGAACGTCAATCCGTGTCGGTACCATATAACCGGGCATCCGCTGACGGCACTCCGCCAATAAGGCGTCGGTGTCCAAGCGGGCGTTGGGGGGCGGGGTGGCGATAACGGCAATGGTTTGCCCCAGTGTCGGATGCTCTACACCAAAGGCGACGCATTCACCGACCATCTGGGTGGCGTAGAGGATTTCCTCCACTTCACTCGGGCTGACCCGATAACCCGAAGTCTTGATCATTTCATCACGGCGGCCAATAAAATACAAATACCCGTCTTCATCGCGGCGTACCGTATCACCGGAAAACACAGCAATTTCCGGTAACACCAGCCCCGCTTGACGACCGGGTGCAGCAGACGGTAGCGGGCGGAAGCGCTCCGCCGTGCGCTCGGCGTCGTTCCAATACCCCAAAGCCACCAGCGCCCCACGTTGTACCAGTTCACCGGGTTCATTCGGTTCACACTCACTGCCATCTTCGCGCAGCACCAGAACTTCGGCATTAGGGATGGCTTGGCCGATGGAATCGGGACGCTGATCGACTTGTTCAGGGGGTAAATACGTCGCCCGGAAGGCTTCCGTCAGGCCATACATAAGATAAGGTCGAGTGCGCGGCAGCCGCTCGCGCAATTTTTTCAGGGTGTCCTGTGGCATCCGCCCACCGGTATTGGCAATATAGCGCAAATGGTGATCAATCCCTTCCGGCCAGTCCAGTTGGGTTAACTGAATCCACAGCGGTGGTACGGCGGTCAAACCGGTGACTTGCTCTCGGATCAAGGCTTTGAGTACATCACGCGGCAGCAGATAATTCAGCAACACCGCCCGCGCCCCGCTGTGAAAGGCGGTGGTAAGCTGAGAAAACCCGGCATCGAACGATAAGGGCAGGGCGGCGAGCAGGGTGTCATCGGCCCGGTTTTCCAAATACTGAGCCACACTTTTAGCCCCACAGACCATATTCCGATGCGACAGCACCACGCCCTTGGGACGACCGGTGCTGCCCGAAGTGTATAAAATGGCGGCCATATCGCTGTCAATCACCCGCAAACCGCCACAAGCCGCCACATCCAATAGGTCGTTCCAGCGTTGCACGGAGGCACCGACTAGGCTCGGCAGTGTGGCCGGGGCATCGGTCAGCACGACATGGCGCATATCATGGCAGTCGGCCAAGGTTTCCCGCAGGGTGTCGAGGCGGCTGGACGAGGTGATCAGCACCCGGACATTGCAATCGCGGAGAATATGCCCGACCTGTGCCGGTTTTAAAATCGGATTAACCGGCACAAACACGCCTCCTGCCGTGGTGGTGCCAAAACAGGCGATCACGGTTTCAATGCGCTTATCTAAATAAATCGCCACCCGTTCACCGCGAGCCAGCCCCAGCGCTTGTATACCTGCGGCGCACAAAGCCATTGCCGTCGCCAGTTCCGCATAGGCCAGTGTCGTGGCCGCATGGCTGAGGGCAGCCCCATCGGGATCACGTTCGGCAGAGTTCTGAATGAGGTGATGCAGCAGATCAGTAGTTGCCATAATTTTCCTTGGATTGACGGTAAAACGTGAGC
>SKOM01000037.1 GCA_007120095.1 Candidatus Competibacteraceae bacterium
ATCCAAGTGCTTGAACACCTCATCGATGCTATCACGGGCATCGCCGAATAACATACGGGTATTCTCTTTATAGAATAGAGGATTATCAACACCAGCATAGCCGGTTGCCATGCTGCGTTTCAGTACCACCACGGTACGTGCTTTCCAGACTTCCAACACCGGCATACCCGCAATCGGGCTGTCGGGGACATCTTGAGCGGCGGGATTGACAATGTCATTGGCACCAATCACCACAACCACATCGGTGTTGGGCAAATCGTCATTGATTTCGTCCATCTCCAGCACAATATCATAGGGTACCTTAGCCTCGGCCAACAGCACATTCATATGGCCAGGTAAACGCCCGGCTACTGGGTGAATACCGAAGCGTACCCGCACCCCCCGGATTTTCAACAGGCGGGTGATCTCGCTAACGGTATTTTGGGCCTGAGCCACGGCCATGCCATAACCGGGGACGATCACCACCTCATTGGCGTCTCCAAGCAATTGCGCGGTTTCTTCGGCGGAAATTGGTATCACCTCACCGGCTTCTTCACCCACCGATCCGGTACCGCCGCTGCTGCCAAACCCACCCAAAATTACGCTGATGAATTTGCGGTTCATGGCGCGGCACATGATGTAGCTGAGAATCGCCCCGCTGGAGCCGACCAAAGCACCGGTGACAATCAGCAGATTGTTGTTCAACATGAAGCCCGCCGCCGCCGCCGCCCAACCCGAATAGCTGTTAAGCATTGATACCACCACAGGCATATCTGCCCCACCGATGGCTAAAATCAAATGGGCACCGATGACAAAGGCGATCAGCGTCATCAGCAGCAGAATCAGCACTGCGATGCTGATAGTGTCCGTCATGATAAACGCTGCCCCCAAGGCCAGACACACCAGCCCAGCGACTAGGTTCAGGGCATGGCGCGCGGGCAATAACAGCGGTTTGCTGGCCAGTACGCCGTGTAATTTACCGAAAGCGACAATGGAACCGGTGAAGGTGATCGCCCCGATGAATACCCCGAGATAGATTTCGATTTCGAGGATGACTTGTTCGGCCCCCACATATTGGCTACCGGGATCGAGGAAGGTCGCAAAGCCGACCAATACGGCGGCCAGGCCGACAAAACTGTGTAATGCCGCCACCAACTGAGGCATCTGGGTCATCATGACCCGTGAAGCCACAAACGCACCAATAACGGCGGCGATAATCATGGCGGGAATCAACAGCGCATACGCATCGACCCGCGCACTGAGTACGGTGGCTAGAATGGCAATGGCCATACCAACCATGCCGTAGATATTGCCGCGTCGCGCCGTTTCCTGATGACTCAAACCACCGAGGCTGAGAATAAACAGGATACTGGCAACGATATAGGCCATGGCCACCAAACCTTGATTAATCATGATCTGTGCTCCTTATTCAGTCCTTGCGGAACATTTGCAACATCCGCTGGGTGACATAAAACCCACCGAATATGTTGATCGTCGTAATAAAAATAGCCACCAAGGCCAACACCACGACGATGGCGGATTCATTAGAGACTTGTAACAAGGCCCCAATGATAATCACACTGCTGATGGCATTGGTGACACTCATCAGCGGGGTGTGCAAGGCGGGGGTAACATTCCAAATGACTTGCCAGCCGACAAAACAGGCTAAAACAAACACGGTTAGATTGGCCGTGAAAGAGGGCGGAGCCACAGTACCGATACCCAATAATGCCAGCCCACCGATGATTAACGTCGTAATCGAACGTCGGGCGCGTTGTTTAGCCTGCTGAACGGGATCGACCACAACCGGGGGCTGTTCGGCTGCTTTAGGTTTGGCCGGAGCGGCGGATAGCTTGGGTGGCGGGGGTGGCCAGGTAATCTCGCCTTCCTTGATGACCGTACACCCACGGATAACTTCATCCTGCATATTAACGACGATCTGGCCGTCTTTTTCCGGAGTCAGTTCAGCGAGCAAATGGCGCACATTGGTGGCATAGAGCTGGCTGGATTGGGTCGGCAAGCGGCTGGGCAAGTCGGTATAACCGATAATGGTCACCCCATGACGTACCACCACCTCACCGGGTTCGGTGAGCTCGCAGTTGCCGCCTTGTTCCGAGGCCATATCGACAATCACGCTGCCCTCGCGCATCGATTCCACCATATCGGCGAGAATCAACTTAGGCGCGGGTTTGCCGGGTATCAACGCGGTGGTAATAATAATATCCACTTCCCGCGCTTGCTCACGGAATAAGGCCATTTCCGCAGCGATAAAGGCTGAACTCATTTCCTTAGCATAGCCGCCTTCGCCCGTGCCTTCCTCCTCGAAATCCAGTTCTAAAAATTCCCCGCCCAGCGATTCAATCTGCTGTCTGACCTCAGGACGGGTATCAAAAGCCCGCACGATCGCGCCGAGGCTGGTAGCCGTACCGATGGCGGCCAGCCCAGCCACCCCCCCACCGATCACCATCACTTTAGCGGGAGGCACCTTGCCTGCCGCTGTGATCTGGCCGGTGAAAAAGCGCCCAAAATGATGCGCGGCTTCAATTACCGCCCGGTAGCCACCGATATTGGCCATAGAACTCAAGGCATCAAGTTTCTGCGCCCGTGAAATCCGCGGCACCGCATCCAGGGCCAACACCGTAGCCTGACGGGCTTTGAGTCGTTCCAGCAGTTCCGGATTTTGTGCCGGACGAATAAAGCTGATTAAACAGCCTCCCTCGTGCAGTAGCTCGGCTTCATCTTGATTTAACTCCGGATGCAGTTCCGGCGCGTGCACCTTGAGCACAATAGCCGCCCGCGCCCATAGATCATGGACATCCTCAACGATCTCTGCACCCACTTCGCGGTAGGCTGCGTCAGTGAACTTGGCAGCCGCACCGGCACCGGCCTCAACCAAGACCGAGTAGCCCAGTTTAAGCAAATGCCTGGTTGTCTCGGGAGTCGCGGCAACCCGCCGTTCTCCAGGGTGGATTTCTTTAGGTACCCCAATAGTCATCGGCATGTGAATACTCCCTGAATAGTGATAGGGTTTTGAATACTATTTATTTATCGCATTGATGCTGCTGAGACAACACAAAATGCGCAGTCACCATACCCGATTCTGTGTGACAGGCAAACGCTTGCCCATGGCGAGTTGGCAGTCAATGGGTTATGCTTGAGGAACCCAGGCAAAATTTACACCTCTTATCGACATTATCGCTACAGCCGTACAGGATAGTACGGCCCATTTACGGGGAGGCAACAACCGATGTATGGCTTGGAGCAGCCTGTACTGCGCACCGATGTATCCGGCATGCCGCTGGAATGGATTAATTTTCAGGATGCAGTAAAATTTTACCACCTCGATGAGGTGGCCTATGCCTGCGGCATTTTGCTGTATCGAATACGCGGCGGGATTAACGCCCGCAGCGGCCAGCGCAGTGTCATCGAAGTCAACTCCATCATCGCTACCCCCGGCGGTGCTTACGCGCAGTTGCGTAACAGCGCCAGTTATATCCCACCCTTGTCCAATGCGGCGTTATTTCGCCGTGATTTTAATCTCTGTCTGTATTGTGGCAACTCATTTCCAACCCATGAGCTGTCTCGGGATCATATCACCCCGATTGTCCAAGGTGGTACGAATGACTGGAACAATGTGGTTACCGCCTGCAAACGCTGTAATCATCACAAAGGCGGACGCACCCCGGAACAAGCCGGTATGCAACTGCTGGCTATCCCCTTTACCCCCAATCATGCCGAGTATGTCTTTCTCCAGGGGCGGCGTATTTTAGCCGACCAGATGGAGTTTCTGCGCGCCCATTTTCCCCGCAGCAGCCCGCTGCATGAACGGCTGGACTCGCTTAATAGATTCAGCGCCTAACTATAGCCATTCGCTCTGTTTTCCAGACATGAAATAGTCGTTTGCCCTCATTATCGTTGTGTAGAGGCGGTTCGCGAACCGCCTCTACAGCCTATATGCCATCCGCTGTCGCCCATGAAGGCACTGTTCCAATGTTCGGATATTTCATTAAATGGCTATATTCCGACCTCCCCTGCCTTAAGCGCCCTCTTCCCCATAAACGGTAGAGCAGGAACTGACAGTGCAGGTGTTGTGTGAACCGGGAAGGTGACAATTTCCAGCCGCCCCAATCTTGACCGCTACCGGCCGTCATGGGAAACTCGCTAAGCATCAAAACCACTTGCGGCGCATTATGCTGAGCTACACTATCAAACGCTTGCTGATGGCGATTCCCGTGCTGTTCGGCATTTCAATCATCGTGTTCGGCATTATGGCGCTGATTCCCGGTGATCCGGCGCAAGCCATTCTCGGTGCCTATGCCACAGCCGAGAACCTCGCGCGGTTACGCGCTGATCTAGGCCTCGATCAACCCTTAATCCAACAATACTTCACCTGGCTGGGTAATGTCTTACAGGGTGATTTTGGCCGATCCTACACCCTGAACCGCCCGGTACTGGATGAAATCCTCGACCGCCTCGGGCCGACTCTATTGCTGGCCGGCACGGCCTTGTTATTGTGCGCGGTGTTCGGGCTGTTGGCCGGGATCATCTCCGCCGTGCGCCAATACGGCTGGCAGGATAAAGTACTCACCTTAATTGTGCTGATCGGCATTTCCACCCCGTCATTTTGGCTCGGTCTGGTGCTGGTCATGGTGTTTGCGGTCAATCTCGGCTGGTTTCCGGCCAGCGGTATGATGGCCATTTATGGCGGCGGTGGGGCACTGGATGTGGCCCGTCATCTGGTCTTGCCCGCCATTACTCTGGCTGTGGTGGCCACCGGCGTCGTCGCCCGCCTGACCCGCGCCAATATGCTGGAAGTGCTGCGCCAGGATTATGTGCGCACTGCCCGCGCTAAGGGCTTGTCTGAGCGCCAGGTGATTTACAAACATGCGTTTAAAAATGCTTTGGTGAATATCATCCCGGTCATCGGCATCCAGGCCGGTTTTGTCCTCGGCGGCGCGGTGTACATCGAAACCGTATTCCAGTGGCCAGGGATTGGCCGGATGCTGGTCACTGCCATTACCACCCGCGATATTTTGCTGGTGCAAGGCGGAGTATTAGTGGTGGCAGCGGCCTATGTCATGGTGAATCTGGTGACCGATATTATTCAGCATATCCTTGATCCGAGGATTAGCGCATGAGTGCCACGACGACGGTTGCCGGTTCGGGTCGCCCTGGCGCCTGGCGGCGTCTGGCGCGTAATCATCTCGCCCTGCTGGGGCTGGTGATTGTGGCGACGATCTGCTTGATCGCGCTGCTGGCTCCCTTGCTGCCCCTGCATCCGCCCAATGCCACCAATCTCGCCGGGCGCTTACAGCCGCCCTTCAGCCCCGGTCACTGGCTGGGCACCGATCATCTCGGCCGGGACATTCTGTCACGGATTATCTGGGGCGCGCGGGTGAGCATCGCCGTCGGAGTGGTGGCCACCGCCATTGCCGCGATTTGCGGCACCTTAATCGGCATTATCGCCGGGTTTTATGGCCGCTGGCTGGACAATACCCTGATGCGCGGTGTGGATATGCTGATGGCCTTCCCTTATATGCTGCTGGCGCTGGCGATTGTTGCGGTACTGGGGCCGGGGCTGATGAACGCCCTGTTTGCCATTGCGATTGTGAATATTCCCTTCTTTGCCCGTTCGGTGCGCGGGGTGACGGTCGGTCTGGTGCGCCGCGAATACATCGAAGCGGCACGGCTGGGCGGGTTTTCCGATCTGCGGATTCTGTTCAGCGAAATCCTACCCAATGTCATGCCGGTGATTATCATCACCATCTCGACCACCATCGGCTGGATGATTCTGGAAACGGCGGGTCTGAGCTTTCTGGGGCTGGGCGCTCAACCCCCGCAGGCGGATCTCGGCTCCATGCTGGGCGAGGGGCGCAATCTGATTGTCACCGCTCCGCATGTGGCGACCATTCCAGGACTGGTGATTCTGGTGCTGGTCATCGGCATTAACTTGCTGGGCGATGGTTTGCGTGATGTGCTCGATCCGCGGCTAAAATCCGGGGCTATGGCCCGTCCTGGTGCCGCTACCGAAGTCCAGGTCAAGCCCAGCACGGCCGCGTCGATCAGTGCTGACCGTATTCTGCAGGTCAGCGACTTAAAAACTTATTTCCAGATCGGTCCGCGCACCTATAAGGCCGTGGACGGGGTGAGTTTTAGCCTGAAACCCGGCGAAGCCCTGGGGATTGTCGGCGAGTCTGGTTCGGGTAAATCAGTCACCGCACAGTCGATTCTGGGGCTGGTGCCGACCCCGCCAGGGCGGATTGTCGGCGGGCAGGTCATCTATCGTGGCGAAGATATTTTGCAGGTCTCGCAGGAGCGATTGCGCCAGATTCGCGGCCACAAAATCGCTTATGTGTTTCAAGATCCACTGACCACGCTGAACCCCTTGTTTCGGGTCGGTGAACAAATTGCCGAAGCGATTCGCCAGCATCAGCCGGTCTCCCATCAGGAGGCTTACGCCAAGGCCATTGAGCGCTTAGACCAAGTTCAAATCCCCGATGCCCGGGGTCGCGCCCGAGCCTATCCACATGAACTCTCCGGCGGGATGCGCCAACGGGTGGTGATTGCCATGGCCTTGGCCAATAACCCGGAAATCATTATTGCTGATGAGCCGACTACAGCGCTGGATGTGACCGTACAGGCGCAGATTCTCGGCTTACTTGATGACTTGCGCCGCGATCATGGGGTGGCCTTATTATTTATCACCCATGATTTCGGGGTGGTGTCGGAAGTCTGTGACCGCGTATTGGTCATGTACGCGGGTCGTGCGGTGGAAACCGGCAGCGTCCATGAGGTCTTCACCACCCCAAAACATCCTTATACCCGCCGCCTGATGGCCTGTGTGCCGCAGCTCGGGCATCCTGATAAGGACATCGATGCCATTCCCGGCCTGCCGCCGGCGGTCGATGACCTGCCCAGCGGCTGCGCCTTTGCCGAACGCTGCGATCAGGTGCTGCCCGCTTGCCGCCAAGGCGTGATCTCTCTCGATACACTGGCCGCCGGGCGGGCGGTGCGCTGCATCCGTGCCAGGGAGGAACTGACATGAGCGCGATTTTACAGGTCGAAGCGCTGACGAAAACCTTTCCCGGTAAACGCCGC
>SKOM01000229.1 GCA_007120095.1 Candidatus Competibacteraceae bacterium
ACTTCAGCACGAATCACCCGCACGGCCAGATGTTCCGGTTCCAAACTCACCGCTTGATTCAAAGCCAGCATGGCTGCTTGCAGATCATCTCTCTGGATTTGCGCACTGGCCAGCAATTTCCATGTTTCAACATCATGCGGTTGCAAATCTGTCAGGGTCTTTAAGGTGTCCACGGCCGCGCTGTATTGATCATTAGCCAATAGAGCGAGACCGTGGGCATACAAGGACTCAGGCTGGTCAGCATGCTGCTGACGCAGCAAAGTCGCGATTTGCAAAGCGATATCGGGGGCCTCATCGGCCAGTAGGGCCTGTACTAATAAACTGCCGATTTGCGCCTCGCCATCACGCTGCCAGGAGCTTTCCAGCCATTGGCGAACCTGTGCCGACTGGCCACCATGCTGAGCAATTTTTACCAGACCGCTCAAGGCATCAATGTGGTTCTCGCGGACTTCTAAGACATTCATGTAGTGGGAACGGGCGGCCTCCAAATCCCCGGTGGCCAAGGCAATGCCCGCGATACCTAAGTGGGCGCTCAGTAATTGAGGCTGGCGCTCCAGGGCACGACTTAGGGCGATATGGGCGTATTGATAATCACGCTGTTCCGAATACGCCATACCTAATAAGTAAAGATATAGCGGTGATTCGGGTTGCCGTTCCAGTTGACCGGCGATCAGCGCAGTGGCCTGCTCGAACGCTTGCTCCTGCAACAGCCATAGGGGTTTGAGCAAATCAGTGGGCAGCACTTCATCGCGTAGATCCATGATCACTAACGGCGCAGCGGGGCCGTTTTGCGCCTCGGTCAGAACCAGACGATACAGCCCTGCCGGCTCCCCGGCCGCAACCGCATATTGCAACCACTCAAAGCCTTCTAAATCCGCGCCCGAGCGTAACAAAGCAGTGCCCCGTAAAGCGGCCGCCTGAGCATCACCTCGCGCCAACGCTTCGGGCAAGATTGCGGCCACCTGCAACGGTTGCTGGCGCAACAATTGCACCGCAGCCCATAGATTGCGTGCTGCTGTATGGTGAGGATGTTCGGCTGAATAAGCCTCTAAACACTCGACCGCCTGATCTAAATCAGCGTCAATGTAATATTCGACACAATCACCCAAAGAGCCAGCGGAGGCTGAGTGCGCCGTAGTGGCAGTGGCCAATACCAGCCCGAACAAGGATTGCAAAAAAAATTTACTTATCGTAATCATGATTATAATCTTGATCCGTCTAACTGCCGCCATAGGCAAGCTGTTCCGCTTTTGGCGTCGAGTAAATCGAGAAACTGTTGATGCCGGGTTTGTTCATTAGGTGCAGGTTCGATAACGCGCAAACCTGGCCGCTGCGATGCCATCCAGGCGCGGTCCGCTGTGCCGCTTTCCCGAACCATCGCATCAAGCGAGGTCGATGCTTGATCTAAACCAAGCGCTAATTGACCGCCGGTCATCGCCAGGTACACCCGAGCGAGAATTTCAGCGTCGAGCAAAGCGCCATGCAGATCGCGACGGCTGTTATCGACATTGTAACGCCGACAGAGAGCGTCCAGTGAATTACGCTGGCCTGGATGTAAACGCCGAGCCAAAACCAGGGTATCCGTAATGGTGCAATACTGCTCTAACGTGGCACCATAGCGCAACTGGGTCAGTTCATGGTTGAGGAAACCAACATCGAAAGGTGCATTATGGATAACCAGTTCGGCATCACGGATAAAAGTCATAAATGGCTCGGCCAGTTCGCTGAAACGGGGTTTGTCCGCCAGAAATTCATCGCTGATACCATGCACGGCCTGTGCTTCAGGGTCGACCTGCCGATCAGGCTGGAGATAATAATGCAGAGATTTACCCGTCAGACGCCGATTGTAGACCTCAATCGCACCGATTTCGATGACTCGGTGACCGGCACTGACTTCTAACCCGGTGGTTTCGGTATCCAGTACAATTTGACGATTGTGCAATTCGATTCTCCGAGGACAGCCAACCCAGAAGCTGTTATCTTTTGATCAATTCATTGTGCCACGATTCACAGTCAGGGCGTAGCCTGAGTATCGTCATCGACACGCTAATCATCAATAGTGCAATATCGAGAGGAATAAATGATGGGTTTTCTTACTGGTAAACGTGTTTTAATTGTCGGACTGGCGAGTAATCGCTCTATCGCCTGGGGTATTGCCCGCGCCATGCATCGTGAAGGCGCGGAGCTGGCTTTTTCCTATCAGGGTGACAAGCTGCGGCCGCGCGTGGAAAAAATGGCGGCTGGATGCGACAGTCAGATCACCTTACCCTGCGATGTCGCCAGTGATGAACAAATCGAGGCTCTGTTTACGGGGCTGCAATCACATTGGGACGGTCTTGATATCATCGTACACTCGGTGGCTTACGCACCCCGTGAAGCGCTTGAAGGACGCTATGTGGACAGTGTGGATCGGGAGAGTTTCCGCATTGCTCATGACATCAGTGCTTACAGCTTCGCCGCGCTCGCCAAAGCCGGTTTACCCATGATGCAGGGGCGCAATGGTGCCCTGCTCACTATGAGTTATTTGGGCGGTGTGCGCACCGTACCAAACTATAATGTGATGGGAGTAGCCAAGGCCAGCCTGGAAGCTAATGTGCGCTATTTGGCGCAGTCGCTCGGTCCCGATGGGATTCGGGTCAATGCAATTTCGGCCGGTCCAATCCGCACGTTAGCGGCTTCAGGCATCGGCGGTTTTCGTAAGATGCTCGATGCCTTTGAACGTGCCGCACCCATGCGGCGAGCCATCACCATTGATGAAGTCGGCAATGCTGCCGCCTTCCTGTGTTCTGACCTGGCGTCGGGAATTACCGGCGAAATCACCTACGTCGATGGCGGTTTCAATACCGTTGCCGTCACCGACGTATGAACTGATTACTGCAAACGACTCTCGCGGATGCGGATGTTTAACTGCTCCCGATGATGCTCGATGAAGTTACGAAACTGCTCGTCACCGGTGCGAAACCCGAGTTGATCCCGCAGTTCGGCCAGTGCGGCCTCGTCTTCTGGAGTCGCCGCACCGGGGACCACCTCATGCAACGCTAACAGCGCTTGATCACCATCGCTCAACTCACTGATGGCATAATGCACCGCCCCCGGCTGCGGCGGCGTCAGTTGGAACACAGCGCCAAGCAGTACCGGATCAACGTCGTCGGCTGTACGGGTGACCGGTTCAGGCTGATGCAGGGTGGTATCGGCGGTCTCTTCTGCCAAGGTATGCAAAGAGGTGCCTTCACGCGCCATTGTGAGCGCCTCTTCCAATTCAAGCTGCAGGCGCTCAGTTGCATATTGGTCACGCAATGTCTCAACAATCTGCTCGCGAACTTCCTCCAAAGCGAGGGTGTCAGCGGGCTGATGATCGGCAACCCGCACCACCACTACATGTCCCGGTTCGATCTCCAGCGCCGGGCTATTGAGTCGATCCAGCAATACGTCCGGGCTGAACGCTACGTCACGCACCTGCTCATGGCGGGCAATACCCGAACGGCTGGAACGATCCATCCACTCGGATTCACGGATGGTTAAATCTAACATCTCAGCAGCGGGGAACAGGCTGTCCGGTTGCTCAAAGGTGATATTGGCCAGGGTTTCCGCAGCATCGAAAAACTGGCGTTCAGCACGGGTCATACGCAGATCCCGCTCAAGCTCCTCGCGCACCTCATCAAGTGCCGGGGTCTGACCAGCGCGAATACTATCTAGTCGGATAATGTGAAAACCAAAGCGGGTACGCACGGGCGGAGTGATCGCCCCAACCTCATCCAGTGCGAATAATGCGTCTTCAAAGCCAGGATCCATAAGACCCGGTTCGATGGTACCCAGCTCACCCCCTTCAATATGGGGCTGGGTAAGGTTTGCTTCCAGAACCGCTGCAAACTCGGCTCCCTCAGTGTCGATCTGTTGATAAAGCTGTTCGGCCTGTGACTGGGCTTCAGCGACCATACTATCGTCAGCCTCATCAGCCACGCGCACCAGAATATGCGAAGCACTACGCCGTTCGGGAACCGAGAGCTGTGCTGAGCGGCGCTGATACTCGGCTTGCAGCGCATCCTCGTCAATCTCGATAGTGGCGGCCAGCTCATCCACAGTCAGTTCCAGATACTCTAATCGCACCTGTTCAGGACTTAAAAACATATCCTGATTGGCTTGGTAGTATTCTGTAATAGCAGACTCATCAATGCTGACTTCCTGCCGGTGTGCATCCAGGGAAAACACCAAATACTCGAAACGGCGCTGTTGGTTTTGCAGGCTGAGATAATGCTGTAAATCTGCATCGGTCAGGAATGCTGACTCAATCATACCTTGTTGTAATTGTTCGGCCACCAAGGATTCGCGCAGCATGTGTTCAAAACCCACAGCTGAATAGCCTTCCTGCAGCAGCCGTCGCTGATAGCGCTCCATATCAAACCGGCCATTATCCTGAAAAGCCGGTATGCTGCGAATCATCTGATTGAGTTGCTGGTCGCTGACGCGCAGTCCCAAGACTCGGCTGGTCTGCTCGATGACGCGGGTATTGATCAGTTGCTCAAGCACTGAACGGCGGAGCAGCTGGTCATCCAGTCTACTGGGATCAATACCCTGTTCTTGGAGCATGGACAACTGCTGGCGGAAGGCCCGCTGAAATTCATTTTGGGAAATTTCCGCCTTGCCGACTTTGGCTACTTCGGTAGGACCGCCGCCGTCGAGATAAGAATTGATACCCCACAGTGCAAAAGGCACACTGAGGAGAATAACGATGGTATAAGCGACCCAACCGGTCAAACGTTCTCTGATGGCTAGTAACATGGTCAGCGCATTCTGTGCAGGCGGAAATGAAAAAGGGTGTCCTTATAAAGAGACACCCCGACAACAGTGCATAGCACCGCCGATCGAAGGCGGGCTTGATATTTTTATATGGCGGAGCGGACGGGGCTCGAACCCGCGACCCCCGGCGTGACAGGCCGGTATTCTAACCAACTGAACTACCGCTCCAAAAAGCAACTTATCATTGTAACTGGCGGAACGGACGGGACTCGAACCCGCGACCCCCGGCGTGACAGGCCGGTATTCTAACCGACTGAACTACCGTTCCGAAAAGCTGGTGGGTGCTGAGGGACTTGAACCCCCGACCCTCGCCTTGTAAGGGCGATGCTCTCCCATCTGAGCTAAGCACCCTCAAGGCCGATTATGATATCGCATCTTTCAGCCCTTTACCAGCTTTAAAAGCAGGTACCTTAGAGGCTTTAATTTTTATGGTCTGGCCGGTGCGAGGATCACGCCCATTACGGGCGGCGCGATCACGTACGGAAAACGTCCCAAAACCGATTAACGTCACTTGATCCCCGGATTTTAATGCCTCTGTGATAGCGGCCAGTGTGGCATCGACCGCTCTGCCAGAGGCTGCCTTGGACAGTTCGGCCGATTCGGCGACTGCTGCTATCAGATCTGTCTTATTCATATTAGGTTATCCGTTTTGTTTGTCATGCACATTGGTGGGTTAGCGCGCAACCGCTGCAACGGCGCGTTAGCGGTTACGCGATCTATCATAGGACGATATGCAGTTTGAAAACAAACCTCAAGCGCCAACAAATCTGGATTATGGCTGCCTTATGGCTAATGAGCAACCCGTTGATCAGCAGACTGGCGTTGTTCCGCCGACTTTTGCGCCGCCATATCCGGCAACGGCTCATCCGTGTCCGGCTGTGGAATGCGCTGTAAGGCCACTTCAAGGACTTGATCAATCCATTTTACCGGTCGAATATCCAGTTTATTAAGGATGTTTTTCGGTATATCGGCGAGGTCTTTCTTATTGTCTTCCGGGATAATGACAATTTCGAGTCCACCGCGATGCGCCGCCAGTAATTTCTCCTTGAGTCCTCCAATAGGCAATATTTGCCCGCGCAGGGTAATTTCCCCCGTCATGGCCACATGGGCATGGGCGGGTATTTGTGTCAATGCGGACACCAATGCCGTGCACATACCGATCCCAGCGCTCGGCCCATCTTTTGGTGTCGCCCCCTCTGGCACGTGGATATGAAAATCGTTGGTCTGATAGAAATCAGCAGCAATACCCAGGGTGCTGGCGCGACTTCTGACTACGGTCATGGCGGCATGTATGGACTCTTGCATCACATCGCCAATCCGCCCCGTGTGCAGCAATTTGCCCTTGCCAGGCACTAGGGCGGCTTCGATGGTGAGCAGCTCCCCGCCGACTTCCGTCCAGGCCAGTCCGGTCACCTGGCCAATCTGGTCTTCTTCTTCGGCTAACCCGTAACGGTAACGCGGTACCCCCAGATATTTATCCAGATTTTTTTGGCTGACGACCGTCTGCTGTTCTTTCGGCTTGAGCGTGACCTGTTTCACCACCTTGCGACATATTTTGGAGATCTCACGCTCCAGATTACGCACCCCGGCTTCGCGAGTATAGTAGCGTACGATACCGCGCAGCGCCGCTTCGCGGATATCCAGCTCGCCTTTTTTGAGTCCGTTATTGGCAATCTGCTTGGGTAATAAATACCGCTGACCGATATTAATCTTTTCATCCTCGGTGTACCCCGGCAAACGAATCACCTCCATGCGATCCAGCAGGGGACCAGGAATATTCATAGTGTTGGCGGTGGCCACAAACATGACATTGGAAAGATCAAAATCCACTTCGAGATAATGATCATTGAAGGTGTGATTCTGTTCAGGGTCGAGTACTTCGAGTAACGCCGAGCTGGGGTCACCGCGAAAATCCATCGACATTTTGTCGATTTCATCCAGAAGAAATAAAGGATTACGCGATTCAATTTTCGCCAGATTTTGGACTATTTTACCCGGCAGTGACCCGATGTAAGTGCGTCGGTGTCCGCGAATTTCCGCCTCATCACGCACCCCCCCTAACGACATGCGGGTGAATTTGCGATTGGTCGCGCGGGCGATGGAGCGTCCGAGTGAGGTTTTGCCTACCCCTGGCGGCCCGACCAGACACAGTATCGGCCCTTTGAGTTTACGGGATCGTTGCTGCACCGCGAGATATTCAATGATTCGCTCTTTGACGGATTCCAAACCGTAATGATCTTCATCGAGGATTTGCCCGGCGCG
>SKOM01000220.1 GCA_007120095.1 Candidatus Competibacteraceae bacterium
ATCGAAGATTGGCAACGCAATGTCAGCGGGGAAAAACCGCATGGTGCGGAGGAGTATCAAGTCGGTAAAAACGTTGCGGTCACACCGGGTAAGGTGGTGTTCCGTAACCGCCTTATCGAGCTGATCCAGTATTCGCCGAGCACTGAACAGGTTTACCAGGAGCCGATTTTGATCGTGCCGGCGTGGATCATGAAATATTACATCCTGGATTTATCGCCGGATAATTCCCTGGTGCGCTATTTAGTGGAGCAGGGGCATACGGTGTTCATTATGTCGTGGCGTAATCCCACCAGCGATGACCGCGATCTGGGCATGGATGATTACCGACGTATGGGTGTTATGGATGCGCTGGCGACGGTTGGCCGTATCATGCCGGAACGTAAAATCCATGCGGTGGGCTACTGCCTGGGCGGTACCTTGTTAACCATTGCTGCGGCAGCCATGGCGCGTGATGGTGACCAGCGTTTAGGCTCGATTACCTTGCTGGCCGCTCAGAACGATTACACCGAGGCCGGCGAGTTAATGTTATTCATCGATGATTCCCAAGTGGCTTTCCTGGAAGACATTATGTGGGAGCAAGGGGTGCTGGATACTACGCAGATGGCCGGAGCGTTCCAGTTATTGCGTTCCAATGATCTGATTTGGTCACGCATGGTCAATGAATATCAACTGGGTCGGCGATTGCCGATGAATGATTTGATGGCGTGGAATGCTGACGCTACCCGGATGCCGTATCGGATGCATTCGCAGTATCTGCGGCGGTTGTTTTTGCAAAATGATCTGGCGGAAGGGCGTTATCGGGTTGAAGGGCGATCGATTGCGGTCACCAATATCCGGGTACCCATTTTCGCTGTCGGCACCGAGCGCGACCACGTGGCTCCGTGGCGTTCAGTGTATAAGATTCATCAATTGACCGATACCGATGAAGTGACCTTCCTGTTAACCAGCGGTGGGCATAATGCCGGTATCGTCAGCCCCCCGGATCATCCGCGGCGCCATTACCGCATGACGACCCAACGCAATGAAGACAGCTATGTGGATGCGGAGACCTGGTTTGAAACCACACCCAAACAGTCGGGTTCATGGTGGCCGGTCTGGCAGGATTGGCTGGTGCAGCATTCGGGCAGTAAAGGTGCACCACCGCCGCTGGGTGTATCCGATCAACCAACGCTAGGCGATGCGCCCGGCGAATATGTCTATCAGGATTGAGTGAGATGGATTATGGACTACATTGAAAACCGTACGTTCGACGAAATCGAAATTGGTGATTCAGCCACTCTGGAACGTTCGTTGACCATGCGCGATATTAAACTATTCGCGGCAATCACGGGTAATGTGAATCCCGCGCATGTCGATGAAGATTACGCTCGCAGCAGCAGTTTCCATGAGATTATCGCTCATGGCATGTGGGGCGGGTCGCTGATCTCCACCGTGTTAGGTACCCAACTGCCGGGACCGGGGACGATTTACGTCGGTCAAACCCTCAAGTTTTGCCGTCCGGTACACTTGGGGGATCGCTTAGGCATCACCGTTACGGTGACCGACAAAAATCCTGAGAAAAATCGTTTGATACTGGCCTGTGAATGCCGTAATCAGCAAGGTGATGTGGTAATCAAAGGCGATGCAGAGGTGGTCGCGCCGACCGAAAAAATCCGCCGTCCTCGTTGGTTGGCACCGGATGTGCATCTGACCGAAAGTGAACATTTACACCGTCTGCTGGAGTTTGCTGCCGAGTATCCCCTATTGCGTACCGGGGTGGTTCACCCAACCGATAAGGCCTCACTGGAGGGAGCGGTAGCCGCTGCCGAAGCTCGAATGATTGAACCGGTGCTGATTGGCCCCGAGCATAAGATCCGCGCTGTGGCCGAATCTGAGGGCCTGGATATCAGCCCATTTGAACTCGTGAAAACGCCTCACAGCCATGCCGCTGCGGAAAAAGCGGTGGCTATGGCGCGCAGTGGTGATGTGGTTGCCCTGATGAAGGGCAGCTTGCACACCGATGAACTCGTAAGAGAGGTGATCAAAAAAGACACCGGCATACGCACCGAGCGGCGCTTGAGTCATGTGTTTGCCTTTGATGTGCCGACCTATTCGCGTCCCTTATTTATCACTGATGCAGCCATTAATATTTATCCTACATTGAGTGATAAACGCGACATCGTACAGAATGCCATTGATCTCACCCATGCTCTGAAAATCGAGCAGCCTTTGGTGGCGATTCTTTCAGCAGTGGAAACGGTGAACCCGGCGATCAAATCCACTTTAGAAGCCGCCGCTCTGTGCAAAATGGCTGATCGTGGCCAAATCAGCGGCGGAATCGTGGATGGCCCGCTGGCTTTTGATAATGCGGTTTCACCTGAGGCGGCCGCTACTAAGGGCATTGTGTCAAAGGTAGCAGGGCAAGCGGATATATTGGTCGTACCCGATCTGGAATCGGGTAATATGCTGGCCAAGCAATTAGAGTATCTGGCCGGTGCTGAAGGGGCGGGTATCGTTATCGGCGCCAGGGTACCGATTATCTTGACCAGTCGTGCCGATGACACCCTGACCCGCGTCGCCTCTTGCGCTCTGGCGGTGATGCTCGATGCGTACTACCGGGAGGCGTTATCATGAGTGAGTCCTTACTGGTGCTCAATAGCGGTTCTTCCAGCATAAAATTCCGCCTGTTTAGCGTCACTCCCCTGGAATTACAAGCTCGCGGCAAAGTGACAGGCATTGGTGGAGACACTCACTTGCAGGTCATCGATTCTGCTGGAAAGACGTTGCTCGATGAGCAACTGAGCGCTGGGGCAGGTGATCATCAGCAGGCTCTGGATCGTTTGCTGAGCTGGGGCGAGCAACAGGGTCTGATGGCGGAATTGCAAGCCGCCGGGCATCGTGTCGTGCATGGAGGCACCCAGTTTCATCAGCCTATGGCTGTCGACGAGGCTGTGCTCGATCACCTGAAGCAGCTCATCCCGCTGGCTCCGCTGCATCAGCCGCATAATATTGCCGGAATCGAGGCACTGGCGGCGCGCTTGCCCGATCTGCCCCAGGTCGCCTGTTTTGATACGGCGTTTCATGCCGCACAGCCTCCGGTGGCCCAAGCACTGGCCTTGCCTCGCCAATTCAGCGACGAGGGGATTCGGCGCTATGGTTTTCACGGTCTGTCCTATGAATACATCGCCAGCGTGTTGCCTGAGACACTCGGCGTCGCTAAAGCCAGTGGTCGGGTGGTGGTGGCCCATTTGGGCAATGGTGCCAGCATGTGCGCCTTGCATGATGGCCGCAGTGTCGCCTCGACCATGGGGTTTACCGCCTTAGATGGTTTGCCCATGGGGACGCGCTGCGGCAGTATTGATCCCGGTGTGGTGCTGTATTTAATCAGCGAACATGGTTTGGGGGTAGACGCGGTGAACGATCTGCTCTACCACCGTTCCGGGTTGCTTGGCGTGTCGGGTATCAGCAATGATATGCGCGAGTTGCTGGCCAGCAGCCATGCTCATGCGGCTGAAGCGATTGAATTATTCGTTTACCGCATCAACCGTGAACTGGGCTCGCTGGTTGCTGCCCTGGGTGGCCTGGACGCTTTGGTGTTCACCGCCGGGATTGGCGAACATGCCGCGCCGGTGCGGGCGCAGGTCGGCGAGTTGGCCGCCTGGGCCGGTATTTGTATCGATCCGGTGGCCAACCAGAATCATGGCCCCGGTATCAGCACGCCAGACAGCGCCGCCGAGGTTTGGGTGATACCGACTAATGAAGAACGCATGATTGCCCAGCATACCTGTCGAATTTTAGGTCTATCCGCTTGATATGGCTTGCGCTTGCGCGGCTTCTTGCAGTAACCAGTCGCGGAAGCAGTTGATGCGTTCTGGATGTTCGGCATGGCTCGGATACACAATATAATAGCTATGGCTCAGCGGCAGTTTAGGGCCAAAGGGGATGATTAAACGGCCGGAGGCCAGATCGGCGGTCGCCAAAGCATCCACCGTCAATCCAACCCCTTGTTGGTCAGCAGCCGCTTCCAGAACCAGCGCGGAATGATTAAACCGGGGGCCGCGCTGAGCATCAACGCCCTCAACCCCGGCCTGGTTCAGCCAGTTTGCCCAACCGGGGCGGTCGCCATAATCCGTATCGTCATGCAGTAAACTGTGGTGGCGCAGCGCCTCAGGGTGGTTGAGCGGGTGTTCGCCGCTGAGCAAACACGGGCTGCATAAGGGCACGGCATGGGCACTGAGCAACTTCACCGCTTGACAGCCGCTGTGATGGCCGCGGCTGAAGGCGATCGCTACGTCAATCATGTTGAACTGAAAACTGTCAGCGTCGATGCGGGTGCGATTGCCATCGCTGGTAATCAATTGGGCATTAGCCGCAATGCGGATGTCGATTTCCGGGTAAGCGGCGATGAACCTGGGCAGGCGCGGTACCAGCCATTTAGCCGCAAACGAGGGTGCCATCCATACTGTTAGCGTCTCACGTTGGTTGTCTGAGCGCATTTGCAGCACCGACTCGCGCAGACAGGCCAGCCCCTCACGCAGCTTCGGCAGGCCGGCTTTACCGGCATCAGTAATTTCCAGCCCACGCGAGTGGCGCTTAAACAGCATCACCCCGAGCATTTCCTCCAGGGATTTAATCTGCTGGCTGATAGCGGCTGGCGTGACGTGTAATTCCTCGGCGGCCATGCGCAGATTAGGGTGACGGGCAGCCGCTTCAAAAGCCCGTAATGCTTTGAGTGGCGGTAAACGATCTGGCATGTGTGCCTCAAGAAATAGTTAATGATGTGTTAAAAATATCTCGGTTGTTGCGTCGCAGCATCAAGTGTAAGGTACTACACATTCATTCAGCATGACAGATGACATGCGTAACAATTGTGAAGGTACAGGACACATGAACAATTTTTTAGGTAAATTACTGGTGAGCTTATCGCATTTTGGAGCAGCGATAGCCCGTGATCGGTTGCGCCGTGAACTGGTACTCATGGATGATCGGATGCTGGCGCGCGCCGGGTTGACCCGTCGAGATCTGCTTGACAACATCAGCTCTGATTTGGAGCAGCCCAAGCCCTCCACCTCCAAGACCCAAGTCTGTGTTGAGGCGCTGCCCATCAAGCGCCCCATGTCGCCCGCCGTTTAGCCGGGTTCTGCTACTGCGGGTTCGCTGGGATCGGCTTATTTCCGGCGTCAATGATGATTGAAGGCTTGGCTATTTGTTCAGGCTCGGTTATCATCCGCACATCAAGTGGGGCCGTAGCTCAGTTGGGAGAGCGTGGCGTTCGCAATGCCAAGGTCGGGGGTTCGATCCCCCCCGGCTCCACCACCATCACCCTCTACCCAGCCCGTTTTTTGCGGGCTTTTTCGTTTCTGGTGCTCAGTGTCGACTCTGCCTCTTTGCCATTGACTACATCGCCAGTTGGGGCGATAATTTTTCTCTGTGCTTGCTGCAATGCAAGAAAATTATCTCCACAACCGACCATTGAGCATTATGGGAAAAGTCACTGGATTTTTAGAATACCTAAGGGAAGACACTGTCGATCGTGATCCTGCGGAAAGGATTAAGGACTGGAACGAATTTCATCAACCCGTGCCTGAAGATAACCTCAGGCGACAAGGGGCCAGATGCATGGATTGCGGTGTCCCTTTTTGCCATACCGGGATTATGGTGGCCGGCGTCACCAGCGGTTGTCCCATTAATAATCTAATCCCCGAGTGGAATGATGCTGTCTACCGGGGACAATGGCGCGAAGCACTGGATTTGTTGCATAAAACTAATAATTTTCCAGAGTTTACCGGTCGGGTCTGTCCCGCGCCTTGCGAAGGTTCCTGTGTATTAGGCATTAACGAACCACCGGTCACCATCAAAAATATTGAAAACGCCATTATAGAACGCGGCTTTGCCGAAGGCTGGGTCGTGCCCAATCCACCGGCACGGCGCACGGGCAAAAAAGTGGCCATTGTGGGTTCCGGGCCGGCAGGGCTGGCCTGTGCCGACCAATTAAACAAAGTCGGCCATCAAGTGACGGTGTATGAACGCGCTGATCGTTTGGGTGGTCTGTTAATGTACGGCATCCCCAATATGAAGCTGGAAAAAATCGACGTTGTTGAGCGCCGAGTGAATATCCTGCGGCAAGAAGGGATTGAATTCGTCACCAACGCCGAGGTTGGGGACAATGTTCCGGTGGCCACATTGCAACAGGAGTTTGATGCTATTGTCCTGTGTGGGGGTGCGACCAAACCGCGTGATTTGTCGATTGAGGGCAGGGAGCTGGACGGCGTCCATTTTGCGATGGAGTTTTTGCAGGCGAATACTAAATCGCTATTGGACAGCCAGCTTCAAGATCAGCGCTATATCAGTGCTAAAGGTAAAAAAGTTGTGGTTATCGGTGGTGGGGATACCGGCACTGATTGCGTGGCGACTTCGATGCGCCATGGCTGTGCTCAGGTCACCCAACTGGAAATCATGGAACAGCCGCCCGACAAAAGAGCGGCCGGTAACCCATGGCCGGAATGGCCGAAGCTGTATTTCCTGGATTATGGCCAAGAAGAAGCTCATGCCATCTTTGGCCGCGACCCTCGCGACTATTGCATGATGACCAAGCGTTTTATGGGCGATGAACACAAGCGGCTCAAGGGGTTGCAAGTGGTCAGCATTCGCTGGGAAACAACAGAGAACGGCGGGAAAAAACCCGTTGAAGTCCCAGGGTCTGAGCGCATTATCGAAGCGGACTTAGTGTTATTAGCCCTGGGTTACACCGGCCCGGAAAATCCACTGCTGGAACAGCTTGGTGTTGAGCAGGATGAACGCAGTAATGTGCGCGCCGAGCATGGCCAATTCCTGACCAATGTGCCGAGTGTGTTTGCGGCCGGGGATATGCGACGTGGGCAAAGCCTGGTGGTCTGGGCGATTAATGAAGGGCGTGGAGCCGCGCGGGAATGTGACCGGTTTTTGATGGGCACGACCTGTTTACCGTAATTACGACGGCTTGCAATTCGC
>SKOM01000209.1 GCA_007120095.1 Candidatus Competibacteraceae bacterium
GTCGTGGTAGCCGAATTGCTGGAGCGAGCGTTCGTCGTCTGACCAGTCGGAACGCACTTTAACCCATAGTGATAAAAATACCTTTTTGCCGAATAGCGTTTGCATGTCCAGGCGTGCCGCTCGGCCAATATCGCGTAATCCACGTCCGCCTGCGCCGATGACAATGCCTTTTTGCCCTTGGCGCTCCACCCAGATTTTGGCAGCAATCCGCACGAGCTGATCGTCCTCTTGGAACTGTTCGATTTCGACCGTTAACGCATAGGGCAGCTCTTGATGTAAGCGGCGAAACAGTTTTTCGCGGATGAGTTCTGCGGCGAGAAAGCGGCTGCTGGCGGTGGTGAGTTCATCGGCGGCGAATAAAAATGGCGCTTCCGGTAAATGCTGAATCAAGGTATGTTGCAATACGTCCAGATTATCACGCTTAAGCGCGGATATCGGAATGCTGGCTGCAAAGGGGTAGTGTTGTTGCAGCTCAGCGAGATACGGCAACAAGCGGGCCTTATCGTTTAAACGGTCAACCTTATTGACGGCTGCAATGACCGCACCGGTGAAGCCCTGCAACTGCTCGATCACGGCCCGATCCTCGGCGGTGAACTTCAGCGCATCCAGCACCAGTACCACCACATCGACGTAGCTCAGGGTATGGGTCGCCGCTCGGTTCATTTGCCGATTTAACGCATTGCGAGCGTTCTGTTGTAGGCCTGGGGTATCGACATAGACCAGTTGCGCCGTTTCCAGAGTCTGGATGCCGAGCAAAGCATGGCGGGTGGTTTGTGGGCGTGGCGAGGTAATGCTGAGTTTGTAATCAAGGAGATGATTTAATAAAGTTGATTTGCCTACATTAGGCCGACCTAGTAGCGCTACATAACCGGATCGGGTCATCGAACCTGCTCCAGTGCTTTGCGGGCGGCTTCTTGTTCGGCTTTACGGCGACTGCTACCGCTGGCGCAAGTGACGATATCGCCGATCACACATTCGATGACAAAGCAGCGCTCATGAGGATCACCCGCCATGGATTGTACGGTGTAGACTGGTAAGGGTTGTTGGCGTGCCTGTAAATATTCTTGCAAACGGGTTTTAGGGTCTTTGAGTTCGTCAACCGGCGGCAGGCTGGCAAACCGTGACGCAAACAGGCGCTGGATCAAGGTTTGGCAGGTGTCAAAATCACTGTCCAAATAAACAGCGGCCAGCACCGCTTCCAAGGCATCGGCGAGGATCGAAGTTCGGCGATATCCGCCGCTTTTCATCTCGCCAATGCCTAGGTGCAAATGGTCACCCAAACCGAGTTCGGCGGCGATGCCGGCGAGGGTTTCGCCCTTCACCAAGGTCGCCCGCAGGCGACTGAGTTCCCCTTCGCTCGCCTTAGGGTAGGTTAGGTACAGTGCCTGAGCAATACTGGCATTCAGCAGAGCATCGCCCAGAAATTCCAGACGTTCATTGTTACGACTGCCACTGAAGCTGCGATGGGTGAGGGCGGCTTCCAGTAAACTGGGGTCTTTGAAGTTGTAGTGCAGTCGGCGCTGGATCAGTATCGGGTTCACGGGTAAATTTGTATGGTCTCGTCGAAAGCACCGACTATCTTGAAATTGCCGAACAAACGTTTTTCATCCTCGTAGGCTAAATCGATGCTGATCACGCCACCGCGCCGATTGATCCTCAAATCACCGGCTTTAATGGCCGTGATGTAATCGATGCTTAGGGTGCGTTCCAAACGGCGCCGGATCTCATGCGTCTCGGTGTTGTAGCTGGTGACATGTTCACCGACTGATGCGATGACGCGGCGGATCTGGTAATACTCCAGGTAGATCGTGCCTATTTGCCAGCCGATGAGTACCAAAGGACCGAGAAGAATTAACACCCCTATGAACTTGTTCAGAGAAAATCCCTGTTGTCGATGTTGAATCATTGAATTGAGCTCCCGATACGATTGCAATGGCCTTTAAAAGTGATGCAATCAAGATTTAACCAAATCAGAAACGCCCGGCCAATGAGATTCTCATCGGGTACCGCGCCCCAATAACGGCTGTCGCGGCTGTTATCTCGATTGTCTCCCAGCGTAAAGTAATGGCCTTCGGGTACCTGATAGCGTATCTGTCCAGTGGATCGTCCCGGTTGATCCGCTCGAACTTGAATGGTGTACTCGGCTTCACCTAAGCGCTCGAACATCTGCGTGAAGCTATTGTGCGTCGGTGTATCATCGTATGGGATTAATTCCACCGCCTCGCCGTTAATATACAACTGCCTGTTGCGGTATTCAATTTGATCGCCGGGTAAACCGACAATGCGTTTGATATAGGCAATGGATGGGTTTTCAGGATAGCGGAACACCGCTACATCACCTCGCTCGGGGTTATTCAATGCGAGGATTTTCTGATGCCCAACGGGTAGACGTAAGCCGTAACTGAATTTGCTGACTAAAATAAAGTCGCCCGGCAACAGCGTGGGTTCCATAGAACCCGAGGGGATGCGAAACGGTTCAATAATGAATGAACGTAGAATCAGCACAACAACAATGATGGGAAAAAACGACCGCGAAAAATCAACGTACCATGGCAAAGGCGTCGTTGCGCTGGCGGCACCCCCATGATCATCACTCAAGGCGTCAGTCCGGCGTTGCCTGCTCAGCAAGGTATGAAGCAGCCATATCATACCGGTCACTGCTGCTGCAATAACCAAAAGAGCTGCGAAATCAAGATGCATAGTTAATCCGGCGATAGTCGCTATAGTTTAAGGGTTATTTTTTATCAACCTGGAGTACAGCCAGGAAGGCCGACTGGGGTATTTCCACCTGGCCGACCTGTTTCATACGTTTTTTCCCGGCTTTTTGTTTTTCCAGCAATTTACGCTTGCGGCTAACATCGCCCCCATAACATTTAGCCGTCACGTTCTTACGCAAGGCCTTGACCGTGGAACGCGCTACGATGTGATTACCGATGGCGGCTTGAATAGCCACATCAAACATCTGTCGTGGAATCAGTTCTTTCATTCGATTCGTCAGTTCCCGTCCCTGATATTGAGCCTGATCACGGTGTACTATGAGCGTCAGGGCATCGACCCGCTCACCATTGATTAATAAATCCAATTTAATCAAGTTAGCCGTTTGAAAGCGCTCAAAGTCATAATCAAACGAAGCAAAACCCCGGCTGACCGATTTCAAGCGATCAAAAAAATCCAGCACGACCTCGGCCAGGGGCAATTCAAAGCTCAGCGCCACCTGCTGGCCGGCATAGTGCATATTGCGTTGCACCCCGCGTTTTTCAATGCACAGGCCCATGACCGCACCGAGATAATCTTGGGGCACGAGGATATTGGCCAGAATAATCGGCTCACGGACTTCAGCGAGTTCATTAGGTGGCGGCAGACAGGCCGGGTTGTCGATGTTTAATAACTCACCGCTGGTAGTCAATACCTCGTAAATGACAGTGGGCGCAGTGGTGATCAGATCCAGATCGTATTCGCGCTCCAAGCGTTCCTGAACGATTTCCATGTGCAACATGCCGAGAAAGCCACAGCGAAAACCAAAACCCAGAGCCTGCGAAGTTTCCGGTTCATAATACAACGAGGCATCATTCAAGCGCAGTTTCTGCAGAGCTTCACGCAGATTCTCGTAGTGTTCGCCCTCGACAGGAAACAGTCCGGCAAAGACCCGCGGTTGCACTTTTTGGAAGCCGGGCAGCGGTTTGTCAGTCGGTCGCGCATCATCGGTCAGGGTATCACCGACAGGGGCACCGTCGATGTCCTTAATACCGGCGATGACAAAACCGACTTCACCGGTGCCTAAGTGACTGCAATCGGTTTGTTTAGGGGTAAATGTACCGACACGTTCGACCTGATGCGCCTTACCGGTCGAGAGAATGCGGATTTTTTGCTTAGGCTTAATGGCTCCATTCACCACCCGTACCAGCGAAATTACTCCGACATAGTTGTCGAACCACGAATCGATAATCAAGGCACTCAGTGGTGCATCAGGATCACCTTGGGGCGGCGGAATGCGCTCGATCAACTGTACCAATAATTCAGCGATGCCGATACCGTTTTTAGCGCTGACGCGGATGGCATCCGTAGCGTCAATGCCGATAATATTTTCAATGTCCTCGGCAACCCGATCCGGTTCCGCAGACGGCAGATCGATCTTATTCAGTACCGGGACGACTTCCAGTCCTTGCTCAATGGCGGTATAGCAGTTGGCCAGACTCTGTGCTTCGACTCCCTGTGCGGCATCGACCACCAATAAAGCGCCCTCACAGGCTGCCAGTGACCGGGATACTTCGTAAGAAAAATCGACATGACCAGGGGTGTCAATGAAGTTGAGCTGATACGTGTGGCCATCGGGGGCGTGATAATTGAGTGACACGCTGTGCGCCTTGATGGTAATTCCGCGCTCACGCTCCAAGTCCATGGAATCCAGCACTTGCTCGGCTAATTCCCGTTCACTCAGACCTTCACAGATCTGGATAAACCGGTCTGCCAGGGTTGACTTGCCGTGGTCAATATGGGCGATGATGGAAAAATTGCGGATGTGTTGCATCAAGTGGTTTCCAGGCTTGCACGAGCGACAGGTGTGGCCCGCATTCAAAGCGCCGACCGACAACCCATCAAACGTTCAATTATAGCGATTTTTACCGGCTTGCATACATCCGGACCTAGGGGTCGGTGACAGGAGTCACGCTTGCAGCGATTGAGGCCACTGTCTTTAAGGGGACTTCACCGACAGCGATGACCTGGTAGCGATCATTGATCACCACACCATAGGTATTCACAGCATCCATACGCGAGGCCCCTATGAGTAATGGTTGTGAGGTGAATTCCTCGATAAATACCGACACCGTCGCCAACCCATCGCTGAAGACTAATTGTTCGGTGGTCGGGGTCTGCTCACCATCGCCATGACGTTGGTGCATAACCTGGGTGAAACCAGTCGGTAATTCAGAAGCTTGCCAACGAGGTTGAACGCCATCGTTGGGTTTGGGCTGTTTTTGCTGCAAAGTGACGGTGTCCAGCACGGCTTGGCTTTGTTGGCTGGGTGCGAGTCGTTCAGGGGCAATATCAGCACCGATGACAATGTGGGTAAACAATAATTGTTCGACAAAACGGCCACTGTGATCCACTAGTGCGGAGCGCAGCACCAAACCGGTTTCCTTATCGAGCCATAAATAATACCCGTAACGCATATCGTCTCGCGGACGTACGGCAACCTTGAGCGTCGTCCGATCCAGCATGCGCTCTTCAGGCAACAATTCAAAATGATAGCCATGGTGCAGCTTGCTTAACTCGCGGGGGAACGATATCGGAAACGGTGAGCGGTCAAAACGTGATAATTCGAAGGCGAAATGCTGATCAGGGAAAACGCAAATGACATGGCCATTATCGACTAAAATTTCGCGACGGGGACCGGTCAGCGAGTACATGCGCTGTTGTTCGCGACCTTCTCGATAACGGTGCGTGATGGCCATGATCTCAATGTCCTGGCCTTGAATATAGACAAACACACCCTCGTAACTCAACGTCCGCGTGGCACCGATCATGCGTTCTAACCACTGTTCAGCGGTGTCCTGATCAGCAGATTGGGCGGTGACGGTGACAAAACATAGAACGATCAGGGCCAAAACCGCCCATAATTGACGTGCGCTCATCAACTACCGACCGTCGCCAGGATTGCTCATGCGGACGTAAGGTAAAACGCCGTGCACACCGTTCATGGAAGCCAGGCTGTTGTGGTTGGCCATATAGGCATTCATGCGTGCCGCTATATCGTCTTCTAGGGAGGTGCCTTGTGTGTCTGGAGGTTCAGCCTGTTGGGCGATTAAGTTGTCAGCAGGGGTTTGATCAATAAGCGGTTGTACGACTAACACGGCCATGGCGGCTACTGAGGCAGCTACAGCCAGCCCCAATGCGGGCCGTCGCCAGGATCGACTTTGGCGGGGTGGGTGGGTCGTCGCCAGCGGTTGTTCAGCGTCGACCAACTTGCGCATGCGCTGAGCAAAGTCAGCGTTAAACACGGTGGGCGTATCCCCTTTTAGAACGTCACTGATCAGATGATAGCGCTCCCACTTCGATGCCAGTGTCGTGTCGCGTGCTAGTTGGCGTACGGCAAGCTTTAATTCGTGTTCCGTGCATTCGTCATCCATCAAGGCTGAGACTTGTTCACTTAGTTTGTTTGACATGGCTCTTCAGCAACCCAATTAACTCAGTAAAGGACGTAGTTTTTTGTCGATCGCTTCGCGAGCGCGAAAAATCCGCGAGCGCACGGTTCCGATAGGGCAGCCCATGGTTTGAGCGATCTCCTCATAGCTCATACCCTCAAACTCGCGTAACGTAATGGCGGTACGCAAATCTTCAGGCAACTCATTGATGGCGGCATACACCGTAGCCTCAATCTCATCCCTGAGTAGTAGCCGCTCCGGGGTCTCGTACTCCTTTAGACTCGACTGACCGTCATATTGTTCGGCCTCTTGAGCATCGATGTCCGAACCGGGTGGACGACGCCCTTGCGCGACTAAATAATTCTTCGCGGTATTGATGGCAATCCGGTACAACCAGGTGTAAAAGGCACTGTCGCCACGAAAGCCTGGCAAAGCCCGGTAAGCTTTAATGAAAGCTTCTTGAGCAATATCCAAAGCCTCTGTAGAATCATGCACATA
>SKOM01000027.1 GCA_007120095.1 Candidatus Competibacteraceae bacterium
AGTAAATGTCTTCTTCAGGCTCCCACACATCGGCACGGCCACCGGCAAATCCGTAGGTTTTGAAGCCCATGGACTCCAGCGCCACGTTACCGGCCAGAATCATCAGATCGGCCCAGGACAGCTTGCTGCCATATTTTTGCTTGATCGGCCACAGCAGGCGTCGGGCTTTATCGAGGTTGGCGTTGTCCGGCCAACTGTTCAGCGGCGCAAAGCGCTGGGTGCCGGAACCGCCACCACCACGGCCATCGCTGATGCGGTAGGTTCCCGCGCTGTGCCAAGCCATGCGAATAAACAGGCCGCCATAGTGACCGTAGTCGGCTGGCCACCAGTCCTGCGAGTCGGTCATCAGGGCATGTAAGTCTTTGACCACCGCATCGAGATCGAGGCTTTTGAAGGCTTCCGCGTAGTTGAAGTCTTCGCCCATAGGGTCAGACAGATTGGAGTGTTGACGCAGGATTTTGAGATTGAGTTGATTGGGCCACCAGTCAGCGTTGCCGCGAGCGGCGGCGGAAGTGGGTTTCGGGTTGGCGCCCATCATCGGGCATTTCGACTCATCGGGCATTGTGTTCCTCTTCAAGGATTGGTGAGTGGTTCTATTATAACCAAGGCGAGGTCTTTAATTGAAATTTCTCTTTCGCAACCTCAGCTCTCTGGTTTATTTAAGAGCGCTTATTACCTGACAGCCAGCGCCGCCCTTTGCGCAGCAAACGTTGACCCAGGTGGCGGCCAAGCTGCCCCACGACACGGCTTGCTTGACCTGCCTGACGCAGTGTTTTGCGCCACTGTGCCGAGCGTAGTTGATTCTGTAACCAGCGCAGGTAACGCGCCCGTTCGGCTTCAGTTTCCAGACTGGTGTGAATCGCTGGCAACAGGCTTGCAGTGACATTGTAAACCCGCTTGGCATCGCTGCGCACGGGAATAATCGGTATGGTGTCCAATTGCAACTGTGTCGCTACGGCAGTCATCGCCTCGCGGATGCTGTGGGCTTTGGCCGAATCGGCCGCGCTGAGATCATAAGGTGGTGACCAGTCTCGCGGCGGCGGCAAGCGGTCGATGAAGTTCAGCACCACAATTAATGCAGGTGGACTGCGTTCGGGGCGCGCCTGATACAGGGTGCGCAAGCGGGTGAGCAGCTCATGGTCGGCAGCCCGGCCGGCATGGTGAGCCGCACACACTAGCAGGATTAAATCAGCCCGCAGTAACTCCCGATCAAAAAATTGCAATGCTGTGGCGGATGGCTGGGCGCTATAACCGGGGCTGTCAAGCAACAGCACGGGAGTGTCATCGGGCTGCGGTAGCAGGTAAGCGGTGAACTGCTCCGTTGTGGCCACTGCATCGGCAGGGGCCTGCACACTCTCTAACAGCGCGTTCACCAGGCTGGATTTACCGCTGCCGGTTTGTCCCAGTACTAAAATACGAAACGGCTCATCAGCGGCAGGTTTAGGGGTGGGTGGGGGCATGTCTTTGCGGCCCGGTGTCGTCGGCTCATCCAGTAATAACTGCCCACTGTAGAGATCGATGGCATGGCGACCAGTGCCTTTGACGAATTCTTGCAGCAACCACACGATCAACTCATTGCGGCTTTGCTCCAGCAGGCGGCCTTGAATTTTAGAACGCGCCTCAGACACCACGGCGGCGGCCGGGTTAATGACTAAACGCGCCATACGCCACAAATCATAAGCCTGGGTCAGCTTCATCAGACCGGGTATGCGTCGCCATTGGGCCAGGGTGACGCGGTGGCTGAGGGGCACATAGTCGGTTAACAGCCGTAGATCACGACAGACTCGTTCGGTGGTCAGCAGCACTTGGGGCAGGGGCACTTGCAATTCGGGTTGCTGCGCTTGGGGGTGGTAATGTTGGGCGACCGAGCGGATGGTGGCTAAGCCCAGATCCAACACCCGGTGCGATAAACCTGAATCCAGCGGATAGTCTTCCAGCTTAATCGTGGCCGCAAGCTGTTCCACGCTTTGCCAGGCGGCCTGCCCCCGTTCTGGCCAATAGCGATCGGCCGTGATGCCCGGTTTATCGACGGTGGGGTCGCCACCGGCGAACCGCTGTACCGCCCAAGTGAGGGCAGTGATACTGACAGCCGATAGCACCCACCACAACAGCCCGTCGTGTTGCCACAGCCACAGCAGTCCCAGCGGCAACAACACCAGTGAGGGCAGAGCGGATACCACCAAGAGCAGGGTACCGCGTCGTGTTGGGCGCAGCATCATCTGGACTGCCGTCCGAGGTGGTGGCGCAAGCGTTCGCGCCCGTGGGTCAATTCACGGGCGTAAAGACGGCGGATAGCCGCAGCGTCAGGACTCGCTCCTTGGCGTAAGGTGCCAAAATAATAACTCAATACCTTGCCCAGGGCGTAGGTGCTGGCACCAGTGGTCACAGCGGCCAATAGCGGGCCGTAAACAGGGACAAATTTGATCAACTGCCGCCCGCTTAAACGGGCGAGAAAGCCCATACCGAGTGCAGCACCGATCTCCGTCCAGTTCCGGGTGTTCAGCGGTTGGCCGTAGAGCCGCGCCAGCGTGTGACAGAGCCGCGCTTGCACACTGATGACCAAAGGCAAGGCTACGCCGGGAACAGGCAGCATGTCCAGACTGCCCGCAGCCAGAGCATGGGTAATAATCGCTGGTTCGGCACGGCGGGCATAGACATCATCCAGTTGATGGATTTCGGCCAGCAGGGGGCGGTAGCCTTGGGGCAGTAGGTTTTCCAGGGCTGTCCACAGGGCATCTACTCCGTAATCGACCGGCTGGTAGCCGTCTTCAGGGCGGGTAAAATCCACTGCCACATAGTGATCGCAGCGCACCGCCTGGCGTTGGGCCTTTAAAGCCCGAACCAAATCCGTGGGTAGTGAACTGGGCCAGGGCGATTGATCGTAGGGGTAGGGCTGAATATGCTCAAATTCCCCGTCCGGATAGCCTTGATGCAGGGTGGTTTGTACCCCAAGGCTGGGGGCGTTAATGCCCGCCTGATTGGCCTGAGCCAAGGCATTGCACACCGGGCTTTGGTCGGCGTCCATGGCAGCCATCACTGGCATGATGATCTGGCTGCTGCGACTGAACTGCGCGATATCCTCAGCGGCGCAGTAATCCACTTCTCCTAGACCACGGGTGTCCAGAAAGCGCAGCAGTGGCAAGGTGGCATCGGGAAACTCGTAAATACGCGAGTGACGGGTGCAGGGGCGGAAGCGGTTACCGATCTCGGCATCATCCCGTCCGGTCAGGGTGCGGATGATCGAGGTTTTGCCCGCCTGCGCCTTGCCCAGCAGCCAAATCATTGGCACGGGCTGGGGTTCGGTAGCTTGATTCAGGCGCTGACGTAACTCCTCATCACTGATCTCAGGGCGCAATACTGCCGTGCTCAAGCGGTTCCAGTGATCGCGCAGTCCAGTCATTGATCTCAACGTCCAGACGCATCGCCAGCGGTGAACAACTGCTCAGCACGCTGGGGCAAGTCAGCGATAATCGCCCGTTGTTGCGCTGCGCTGAGACGGCTCCAAGCGCCGATTTCCTCCAGGCTGCGCCAGCAACCCAGACATAAACCGCTTGCAGCGTTAATAGTACAGACCTGGATGCACGGCGAAGGTGGATGCTGATCACTCATTCGTTCACCCAATCCGGTTTACGTTTGCTCAAAAACGCATCCAATCCCTCCTGACCCTCATCGCTGACGCGAATTTCGGCAACCCGCCGCGCACAGTCGGCACGCAGCTCAGCGCTTAAGGGTTGGGCGGTAACAGCACGAATCAGCTCCTTGCTGGCGGCTAGGGCATAAGGGCCATTGGCCGTAATGTGGCGCGTCAAGCGGGTAATCCATTCATCCAGGGTTTCGTCGCCTACCACCTTATGCACCAAGCCGATGCGCAAGGCCTCGCGGGCGTCAAAGCGCTCGGCGCTCAGCATATAGCGGCGCGTTTGCCGCGCCCCTATTGCTTGGATCACATAGGGGCTGATAACGCCTGGAATCAGCCCGAGTTTGACCTCGGTAAGGGCAAACGAGGCGTGTTCACTGGCTACCGCGATATCGCAGCAGGCGACCAATCCGACCCCAGCACCAAAGACGGATCCTTGGACACGGGCGATAGTGGGTTTGCCGCATTCATACAGTACCCGAAGCAGTTCAGTCAGCGCTTCGGCGTCGGCTATATTTTGGTTTTCATCGTAGTCGGCTATCCTGCGCATCCAACTCAGATCCGAACCCGCCGAAAAGCTTTTGCCTTGGGCGGCCAGTATAATGCAACGCACGTCGACGTTGTCTTCTAACTGTTGAAATTCGTTTGTGAGCGCAGCAGTAAGCTGTTCGTCAAAAGCATTATGGACTTGGGGGCGATTCAGCGTGACGGTGGCAACACCTTGGCTGCTGATTTCTGTCAGGGTGTTCAGCTCTGTCATGGATTAACTCGGATGATTGATACAGTATAGTTGTTGCTGGGCAGTGTACTCAGCCATTCAATTTTGTCTATCATTACTGAAGTAATCTACGAGGTATTTATGTTGCATCGCAACATAAATACAGGTATTATTAGACGATTAAAATCGATCGTGGCGTTGGTAGAGGAAGATTATGGCACAGTCAAAAGAAATGCAGCCGGGCATCCCTGATCCGGCCGAAGTAGCAAGTCTTATTGCCGATATCCAGGCGAGCAGCGAACGGCTGTTATCGCACACCATCAGCAAAACTACAGAGGGCAAACCAGTAGCGATGCGCGATGAGCTGGGGCTTGGACAGGCATTTTCGAATGCCAAGCTGAGCCTGTTGTTCGACCCCGTGCATCTGGCGGAGCAACAGATGCAGTTCATCCGCGACAGCGCGGAATTATGGCAAAGCACCTGGTTGAGCATGCTGGGTTATAAAACCGATCCGGTCATCACCCCGGCTAAAACCGACGGGCGGTTTCGTGATGAGCTGTGGCAGGAACACCCCACTTATGCGTTCATCAAGCAAGCTTATCTGATTGCCGCACGCAGTCTGTATAACACCATTACCGGCAGCAAGGGGCTTGATGAGCATGCGGCCGGCAAGGTGGATTTCTTTACTCGGCAGATTATCGATGCCTTAGCGCCGACTAACTTCTGGCTGACTAATCCCACCGCCCAGCGCGAATTTATCGAAACGGGCGGATTGAGTGTGCTCAAGGGCTTGCGCAATCTCCTCCAGGATATGGAGCGCGGCAAAGGCAAGCTCAAGGTGCGCATGACCGATACGGAAGCGTTCGAACTGGGCAAAAATATCGCGGTAACACCGGGTAAAGTCATCTATCAAAACGAGATGATGCAACTCATTCAATATACGCCGAGCACCGAAACGGTCTATAAGCGTCCGCTGTTGATTGTCCCACCGTGGATTAATAAGTTTTATATCCTTGATTTACGTCCAAAGAATTCGTTCATCAAATGGGCGGTCGATCAGGGTCACACGGTATTCGTGATTTCTTGGATCAATCCTGATTCCAGCTATGCGGATAAAAGTTTTGAAGATTACCTGACCACAGGTGTCATGACCGCCGTGGATTGCATCGAAAAAGCCACCGGCGAAAAAGCCATTAATTCGGTCGGTTACTGCCTCGGTGGTACTTTGCTCGGTGCTTCTTTAGCGTATATGGCGGCTAAGCGCAACAGTCGGATCAAAAGTGCGACGTTCTTCACGACTTTGCTGGATTTCAGCATCCCTGGAGAGTTAGGTATTTTCATCGATGACTGGCAGCTCGAGTCCTTGGAACGACGTATGGAGGAAGGCTATCTGGATGGCGCTGAAATGTCGACGACCTTCAACATGCTGCGCGCTAATGATTTGATCTGGTCATTTGCCATCAACAACTATCTGTTGGGCAAAGAGCCGTTCCCCTTCGATCTGTTGTACTGGAACTCCGATTCGACGCGTATGCCTGCGGAAATGCACCGCTCCTATTTACGCAATATGTACCAACACAATCTGCTGCGCGAACCGGGTGGCATCACCCTGAACGGCACCAAAATCAATCTCTCGCGGGTGCGAGTCCCAACGTATTTTCTCTCTACCCGCGAAGACCATATTGCCCCGTGGAAAGGCACGTATGCTGGGCCGCATCTATTTCAGGGTGACAACCGGTTTGTGCTGTCAGGTTCCGGTCATATCGCTGGGGTGATCAATCCACCTAATCCGGACAAATTAAAATACGGTTACTGGACGAACTCGCAGTTGCCGGAAAATCCTGATGAGTGGTTGGAAAGTGCGGAACGCCATGAAGGCTCGTGGTGGCCGCACTGGCAAGAATGGGTGAGCGGTTTTGACGCCACACAAGTACCGGCCCGTCAGCCCGGTGATGGCGCTTTGGACATTATCGAAGATGCTCCAGGCAGCTATGTTAAAGTGCGGATTGTCTGAGGATAACGTGATGGCGTTGCCGAAACTGCCTGTTCATTGGTTGCCACCACCGGCGGTGGTGGCCGCACCACTGCGTTACATGCCGCGACCGCTGCAACATGCGGTGCTGGAGCGTAGCATTAACTGGGCGCTGACGAATGTCTTGCACGATGAAGGTTTTCAATGCCTGCAGGATCGTTACCTCGCCCTGGAAATTACCGATATGCAACTGTGCTG
>SKOM01000180.1 GCA_007120095.1 Candidatus Competibacteraceae bacterium
ACTTTCGACAATGCCTGGGCTTTGCATCAGGTCTGGCCGACGGCAGAACTCAGCGTCATCGGTGCTTCAGGACATGCGGCGACTGAACCGGGCATTATCGATGCGTTGATTACGGCAACCCGCCATATGGCTGCGCGTTTCACATGATTGGTTTGCTGCAACGTGTTGCCTGGGCGCGGGTTGAAGTCGCAGAGGTCAAGGTGGCTGAGATAGGCTGTGGGTTACTGGTATTGATCGGGGTAGAGCGTGATGACGGCTCGGCGCAGGTTCAGCGTTTGGTGCAACGTCTGCTCAATTACCGCGTATTTCCCGATGCCCAAGGGCGGATGAATTTGAGCGTACAGGACATTCAGGGCGGTTTACTGCTGGTGCCGCAGTTCACTTTGCCTGCCGATACCCGCAAAGGCAATCGGCCGAGTTTCACCCCGGCAGCTGCCCCGCAACAGGGTGAACGCTTGTTCAATGAACTGCTGGATCAGGCCAGGCACCAGCACAGCCCGGTGGCCAGCGGGGTATTTGGGGCGGATATGCAAGTGAGTCTCACCAACACAGGCCCGGTAACGTTCTGGTTACAGGTTTGAAGCGGGGTGCATCAGTGTCCGGCGCGCACCAGGCCACCTAAACCCCGTTCATCCAGGGCTCTGTTCATTTGAGCACGCACTTGTTGGGCACTATCCATTTGCAAGGCCTGCCTGAGCAGCCCACGCGCTTCCTCATAGCTGAAGCTGCGAATAACCCACTTGATTTTTAGCAGATTACCCAGGCTCATGCTGAAGCTGTCGATGCCCATGCCCATGAGTGCCAAAGCACCGGCCGGATCCCCTGCCATTTCGCCGCAGACACTGACCGGGCAGGTGGCGGCATGGGCTTGCCGACAGACATGATTTAAGGTGAACAGCACGGCGGGGTGGAGGCTATCGTAAAGTTGTGCCACGCGCACATTGCTGCGGTCTACTGCCAATATGTATTGGGTTAAATCATTACTGCCGATAGCGATAAAATCGACCATCCGCGCCAGTGTGCCGATCATATAAGCGGCTGACGGTACCTCAACCATAATGCCAACCTGCGGGAAGTTGATCTGTATACCATCTTCAATCAGCTCGTTGTGGGCATCATGAAGCACGGCCAGGGCTTTGGTGAGTTCGCTGATGCAACTGATCATGGGGAACATGATGCCCATATTGGGATGTACGGCACTGGCTCTCAGCATCGCGCGAAGTTGAGTTTTGAAAATATCGGTCTGATCGAGACTGATGCGAATGCCGCGCCAGCCTAAAAACGGATTAGCCTCTTCAATAGGATAGTAGGGCAGCGGTTTATCGCCACCCACATCAAGCGTCCGTAGCATTACTGGTGCGGGCGCCATGGTCTGCAAAACCCGGCGATAGGTTGCCGTTTGCTCATCTTCACCGGGGAAGCTGTCGCGCAGGTAAAAATGCAGTTCCGAGCGATACAAGCCGATACCATGGGCATGGCGATCACGAGCAGCGGCGACGTCGGCATGTAAACCTGCATTAGCCAACAGGCGGTAGTAGTGACCATCAGTCGTCACGGCAGGCTGGTCGAGCAGGGATTCTAACTCTTGGGAGAGTTCGGCTTCTTCTTCGGCAAGGCGGCGGTATTCCTCAATTAACGTCGGTCCTGGGTGGACACAGACTCGGGCGGAATAGCCATCCACCACCACCTGACGACCATTGAGTCGTTCCAATGGTGCTGATTGCAGACCAAATACGGCGGGAATAGACAGCCCACGAGCCAGCAATGCGACATGTGAGGCGCTGGTACCGTTTACCGATACCAGTCCTACCAGCTGGCCTTGGGGAACTTCTAAAAATTGGGAGACGCTGATTTCCTCGCCCATAAGCACGGTATGTTCGGGGTATTCACGTTCGCGTCCGGCAGTCCGTTGGAGCCGTTGGAGCAAGCGGCGGCCCAGATCACGAATGTCCGCCGCTCGATCCGCTAAATAGGCATCATCCATTTCCTCAAAAACATCGGCAAACTCGCTGATGGTGTGACGCAGAGCAGCCGGCGCCCAAATGCCTTGGCGAATCCGGGCCACTGTACCTTCAACCAGACTGTCGCTGCTGAGCAACAAAGCATAGGCATCGAATAATGCCCGGTCGCTGGCCGAGAGCACATCCGCCAGTTGATCGCTGAGTTTGTGTAGCTCGGCCACTTCCGTAGTAACCGCTTTATTAAACCGTTTGATCTCGGCTTCAGGGTCGCTGACTCGCTTGTCGGGCACAGAATCGAGGGCGGTATCGGGAAAAACCACAACGGCCTCACCGATTCCCAGACCGCGGGTGCTGGCCACGCCTTCTAAGAACACTGTGCCGATTAGGGTGCCCGTATCTAAGCTTTCTAAGCGCTGGCGCACCTCCGCCAGACTAATAGAGCCAGCGAGCTGCGCCGCCAGAGTCGCTAAGAACGATTCTTCATCGCCCGTGTAGCGCCGAGCCTCACGTTGTTGAACTACCAACACGCCGAGTGTGGTGCCACGCCGGATAATCGGCACGCCGAGAAAGCCATGAAAGGGGGCTTCACCGGTGCTGGCGATGAATTGGAAATGGGGGTGTCCGGACGCATTATCGAGATTAATCGGTTCTGCACGGCTGGCTACAAGACCCACCAAGCCTTGATTGGGCAGCAGGCGTACGCGCCCCACAGCACTGGGTCGTAGCCCGTCGGTTTCCATCAGCACATGTTCGCCGGTTTCCGGATCAGTGAGATACACCGAACAGACATCGGCCTGCATGGCCGGTTTAACCCGGTCAACAATCAGCGCGAGCGCTTCAGCGAGGTTATGAGCCGCACTGACTTCATGGACAATACGTCGCAAGGGTTCAAGCATAAATGAGTCTAATCTGTGGTTAACGTAAACGGGTTTGACCGTTGCGCCGCGAACGACGTGAGCGCGAATTCGGGCGTCGACGGGGGGCGGGCGGAACAATCATGGCGGCATTATCGGGAAACAGCAATGGCGCCAGCTCCTGCAAGGCACGCTGATATACTTGGCGTTTAAACGGCACGACCGCCTGTGCCGGGTACCAGTAATCTACCCAGCGCCAATAGTCAAACTCAGGATGGCCACTGGCGTTAAGGCGAACATCGGATTCCGAGCCCACCATACGCAGCAGATACCATACCTGTTTTTGGCCGATACACGTCGGCTTGCTGTGGTGTCGTACCAAATGCTGTGGAATTTGGTAGCGCAGCCAACCTTGGGTGCAACCCATGACCTCAACATGTTCGGGCCGTAATCCGATTTCCTCGCTCAACTCACGATACATGGCATTTTCCGGCGTCTCATGAGGATGGATGCCACCTTGCGGAAACTGCCAAGAACGCTGACGAATCCGCTTAGCCCAGAGCAATTGAGAGTCTGTGTTGCACAAAATAATACCGACGTTAGCCCGATAACCCTCCGAGTCAATCACGAAATTTTACATTCATAACGGTTACAATTGCTGTTATTTTTTCATAACCCGACGCATCTTGCTAGGAGGAATATTGTTATGACCCATGCAATCCGCATTCATGAGTACGGAGGCCCCGAGGTATTACGTTGGGAATCTGTGGCGGTTGGCGAACCCGGACCGGGGGAAGTCCGGGTGCGTCATACTGCCGTTGGCCTTAATTTTATTGAAATTTATCAACGCATAGGATTGTATCCTTTGGCATTGCCGAGCAGTCTGGGTAACGAAGCAGTCGGTGTGGTTGAGGCGCTGGGCGAAGGAGTAGAGGCGCTGAAAATTGGTGATCGAGTCGGCAGTTGCACCGGTCCCATTGGTGCCTATGCTCAAGCACGGATTATGCCGGTACGACATTTGATCCCATTACCCGAGTACATCGATGATCAACAGGCAGCGGCGATGTTACTGCAAGGTCTAACCGCCCAGTATCTGATCCGCCAGACTTATCCAGTACAACCGGGGGAGACGGTATTGTTTCATGCCGCAGCGGGTGGAGTGGGCCTGATCGCCTGTCAATGGTTGCACCATCTAGGGGCTACAGTCATCGGTACTGTGAGCACTGAGGCCAAAGCCGAATTGGCCCAGGCCAATGGCTGTGATCATACTATTATCTACACCCGTGAAAGTGTCCCGGAGCGGGTGAAGGCACTGACCGATGGTGGGGGGGTGGCGGTGGTTTATGATTCGGTTGGCCGGGCGACGTGGTCAGGTTCTTTGGACAGTCTGCGTCCCCGGGGCATGATGGTGTCGTTCGGTAATGCGTCCGGTGCGGTGGAGCCGGTGGTGCCGTTGGTGTTGGCGCAAAAAGGCTCCTTGTATTTAACCCGGCCGGTGCTGGCGGCGTACATGCCGACCCGTGAGGCGCTGTTGGCGGCGGCGACCGAATTGTTTGCCGTCGTCGCCAGCGGGGTGGTCAATGTCGAAGTCCGTCAGCGGTTCCCGCTGCAAGAAGCGGCGGTGGCTCAGCGGGCTTTAGCCGCGCGTGAAACGGTGGGTTCAACAGTACTATTGCCCTAGTACAGTACGCCGGAACTTGCTTGAATCATGCAAGCTATCCATGAAAACATGGCGTAGAGGCGGTTCGCGAACCGCCCCTGCTCCAGCGCAAATTGTCCCGATTATTTCCAGTGCGAGGTGACAGTGCGACTGGCGGATTGTTCGCGGTGGTTAGCCAAGGCTGAAGCGCGTCTATTTCCCGCGCACTGCCTGGTCTGCCGAGCGCCGGGGATACCGGGACGGGATCTGTGCGCGGGCTGTTTACAGGCTTTGCCGCGTCTGCTGACGGCCTGCCCACGCTGTGCTGAACCGCTGACTTCGACATCGCCCTGTGGGCGCTGCCAGCAACAGCCGCCAGCGTTTGAGCGCACCTGGGCCGCCCTGTGTTATCAGCCGCCGGTCGATCAACTGGTGCAAGCGTTTAAATTCCACGGACGGTTGGTCACAGGGCGCTTGTTGGGCGAGCTATTACACGATGCGCTTCGCCATGCCCCGATAGCCGAGGCTGTGTTGCCGGTTCCCCTGCATCCGGCGCGTCTGCGTCAGCGAGGATTTAACCAGTCCGTAGAGTTAGCGCGGCCGCTGGCACGGCACTGGGGGGTGCCGCTATTAACCGATGTCGCTGTGCGGGTGCGTCATACTCAACCGCAAAGCCAGCTCAGTCGTCCGCTCAAAGCGCGTAATGTGCGAGCCGCTTTTGCCTTACAGCGCCCGCTGGCTTATCGTCATGTGCTGTTAATTGATGATGTAATGACCACCGGCAGTACGCTGCGCGAATTGGCGCAGGTGCTCAAAGCCGGCGGCGCGCATACGGTCGATGTTGCGGTGGTCGCACGCGCGGGGGGATATGAAGGTACGAGCTTCGAACCGATCACAACAGACTTACCCCAAACATCGCCGCAATCAGGGTAAAGGCGAAGGTAAAAAACGACCCCACCATCCACTGCACCTGTTTTTTTGCTGGTCATTTCAATTTTTAGATTGACCTCGGCTATTTCTTTTTGTAACCGCAGCTCGGTTTGATGCATATCGGCGCGAATCTGCTCAATGTCCTTGCGGATTTGCTGCTCCATGGCGTGCATATTCGCCTGAATCTGTTGTGCGAACTTATGCAGATCCGCGCGGATGTGCTGAGTCTCCTGACGAATCTGCTCTATTTCTTTCAACAACCGCAGTTCGGTTTCCCGCACCCCAGTCGCCGTGGCTAAATCCTTGAGTTCCGGATAGCGGTCTTCCAAGCGCTCAAAGGCCGTCGCAATAATCCGCGCCCGAGTTTTGTCATCCGGTGCGCTGAACAGTCGTTCATAGACATCAATGACCGAGATAGGGTACTGGGAGCCATTGGGGCGTTTCCTAAGCAAACGTATGGGTGCAGTGTATCAGGTACGAGGCGCGAGGTTCGAGGTACAAGGTTAAAGTGAAAAATCGCGTAGCTCCGAATAGCGCAGCGTATTCGGAGAAATGAGACTCCCATGCGTCCGATTACGCTACGCTAATCGGACCTACAAGGCGTTTAACCTCGTACCTCGTACCTTTAAACTCATGCCTTGTGTACTATACTGAGAGGTATATGATGGTTTTAGGAGCACTCAACCCATGACCACTCCTCACTCTCCAGCCCCTACATTAGACGACGTATGGCGGGCGTTTATCGAAACGGATCGTTTGCTGAAAGAATCCGCACAGGAAACCGACCGTTTAACGATGCGGACGGGGCAGATGCCCCGTCCGGCTGTGATCGCGTAGCTGCGAATAGCGCAGCGTATTCGGAGAAATGAGACTCCCATGCGTCCGATTACGCTACGCTAATCGGATCTACAAGGCGTTTGACCTCGCACCTTTAACCTGGATTAATAGGCATTTAAAACCCATGCAATTAGAAGAACTCATTGCCAAAGTCAGACGACTACCGACATTCCGTCAGCAGGAAGTGATGGACTTTGTGACATTCTTGGAGCAGCGTTATGGGACTTCAACAGGGGATGAGCCGACGGACTGGTCAGAACACGACTTCCAAGCCATGAGCATCGAGCAAG
>SKOM01000047.1 GCA_007120095.1 Candidatus Competibacteraceae bacterium
CACACATGGAATCCTCTGCAATCCAGTGCACTACCGTCAGCGTCATAACATGAGGCTGTTCGGGTTGAGTAACTGGATAAATAACGGCTTCTGCCCATGAGTAAGCTCCGTATGCATTCCCACGCAGGAGCGTGGGAACGAGTGATACCTATAAGCTACCTCATTATTATAACCCTCGTCATTCCGCCAAGGATTGGCGGAATCCAGTGCCAAGGACGGCTGCCTAGATATGGGTAGCGGCATCAGGGTTACATTCAGCCCCCGTTGTCATCCTACCGTTCACCTCCCTGTGACTGGATTCCGCCAGTCCCTGGCGGAATGACGAAATTGGTGGACAAGGTTGATGCTGGAGTAGTTTCAGTCGTCTCCCCAACGTCAGGGGGCATAGTCCGTTCTGGAAGCGGATTGATTTGCGGCCAGGCATCGGGTTTAAGGGGACGCGGCAGTGGTGGAACAACAATCTCAGGGATATGATGGGTGCCCGCCAGCAAGGCGCTGACCAAAAGCAGCGGCGGCAAGCCCAACACCCACGGGGGCATTTCAAACCCGCGGTTAAATAACAGCACTTGCAATAAGGGCAGGCTGGCCAAAACGGCGGCACAGGCCAACAGCGGTAGCGCCCGCTGAAAGGCTGCCCGCCAGCGTGCCTGCTTAAAGCGCGGATGAAACTCACCAGGCGCAGCGGCCAGGGTCGTCGCCAGATGCGCTACGGTATGATCAAACCGCGTTTGTAAATCAAGGCTGCACTGCGGTTCACGGCGGGTGACATGCAATAAACTATTCCAACAGCCCCGCCGCCAGCGCAAAGGCCGCCATGCCCAACCCAATACCGCCAGCACATCTTCGGGGAGTTGATAATCGTCAGCACCGTGCAGAGTGAGTTCCGCCGGTACCCGACCACCCGCTTGAGTGGCCAGCCGTAACTGAACGGTACCGATATTCGCCTCAGCCGCCGTCAGCCAGGCCATACTGGAACGAGTCAAATCCACCGTATAGCTATGGGCTACCGGCCACTCAGCAACGACCGTGAATTGGCTCTCCGGGGGTGTGGCTAACACCCGTTCGTAAGCGGCCTCGGGACTGGGGCCATCGACTTGGAGGTACGCCGTGGTTCCATTGGCATGGCGCAACTGGCGCACCGCCCGATACCGTTCGGGACGGGGATTTTCCAAATACAGCGATTCCACCAGGGTTAATTTCGCTGCACCGACCTCGGTATGGGTGATGGTCTGGAAAACAATTTTACGCGCCGAACGCTCGCTGTCGGCCAAATCAACCCGGCGGCCGTGGCGAGCAAACGCGGCAACCAAAATCAATATATCGTGGTGTGTGAGGGGAATCATAAGGCCGCTCCGTCGGATTACAAATCCAGCCAGCGAGCGATAATCGATTTAGCCACAAATCCGAACATACCCAAACCTAATACCAAAAACAGGGCGAACATACCGAAACGACCGGCTTTAGACTCACGACCGATTTTGTAAATAATAAAACACATATAACCCATTAACAGGGTCAACCCAAACATCAGACCGTAATAGGCGATGTCTTCTTCACGAATACCAAATAACATGCTAACGGTTCCTAAAAAACGCTCTCAACCAAATCCCCAAGGATTGATGACCGGTATGGGCAGGTTATCGAAGTGCCGGGTGTTGCGCGTGGCTAAGGTGGCACCATGCGCTAGCGCGATACCCGCAATGAATGTGTCGCGCATGTCCACGGGACGACCCTGCTGCTTTCGATCAGCGGCCAATTGTGCAGCTCGGTAGGCCGCACATGCATCAAAGACCACGATTCGATGATCCAGTTCGACTCGCACCAGTGCATCCAAGCGCTGCTCCAACAAAGTCTTGCGCTGACCATCAGCCAGCACAGCCAAGCCGTAGCGCGCCTCGAACAGGGTAATGCTGCTGATCCACACCGCTTCAGCAGCCTGTGCATCCAGCCAAGCAATGACGGCTGACTCGGGTTTACGCTGCATCAACGCCGAAAGCACATTGGTATCGAGGATGATCATTGATCCATGGCCATCGGCTCGATCCGCTGATCCCGCAACTCCGGCAAGGGCTGGTCTAGCCCTACATCGGCAAATCGAGCCGCCATACGCGAACCTAAGCCTTCTGACGCTTCCGGTCGGTCATAGACTACCCGCCGTAGGATTTGGCGAACTTCTTCCTCCATGCTTCGCCCATGCGCCCTCGCCCGCTGCTGCAGAGCCACTTTTACATCATCATCTAGGTTCCGAACGACAAATTGCGCCATAACAGCCTCCATTGAATCACCATTGCAAGCTGGATGATATCACGATATCGCCACAAGGCCATCTAAACCCGCGTAGTCAAGTGTAATGGGGTGTTATTCTGAGGGGATAGAATAATTGGCGAACGATCACGGAGACTTTTCAGCGGTGGTATTCACCAGATCGTTCGGGCTGATAGATGACATCTTCCACGCATACTCGAAGCATCCCGCCGCCTGGCTTCGGCCACTCGATGGAGTCACCGACCGCAAGCCCGATCAACGCGCTACCTACAGGAGCAAGAATTGAAATTTTTTCACTGCTGGAGTCCATATCCTTGGGATAGACCAAGGTCAAGGTAAATTGTTGCGCTGAAGATTCCACGCGAAACTTCACCGTCGAGTTCATTGTTATCACCGTAGGAGGAATCTCATTCGGCTCAACAATCTCGGCCCGTTGCAACTCTGACTCCAGCTCTTCTTTGCCTGGAAATGAACCCTTCGGCAAGGAATCCAACAGCGCTTCCAGTCGCTCAGCGTCGCGCGACGAAATCACAATATGAGGTCTGGCATCTTCAGTGTTGTGCATACAAATCTCTTTTATTCAAGGTCATTACGTTCTCCCCGCTGGGCTTGTAGCCCGTAAGGTTTAACCAAATCCCAGATATGGGGCGGTATCATGTAGCGCATACGCCGAGGCTGTTGCCGCCGCAGATGTAAAACGGTTTCAATCGCTTTCATTTCCACCCGCGCCCGAGCAAATTCTAAACCGCGCGGGCCGATTTTCGGCATCAGCCATGCGACCAGGGGTCGCAGCCAGTTGGGCGTGCCGCGTACGGGTAGCCCACCCGCGGCGCGTTCGACATTCTTGAGAAACCCGCGTACCGGCGCTTGGCGCTTACCCGCACTGCTCGGCGTTGTAATGGCCAGTTCCGCGCCCAATAATTCCATCAACGCCTTGCCACGTTGATTGCGTACCAATAACCATTGTTGGCCATCGCCGCCCATATAGCCCACCGTAATGTCCGCCAGCACATTGGTGTAATCGACACAGCTTTGACAAGTGAGCGGAAAGAAATCCGCCGGCAATTGGGAAATCGGTAACTTCAGAAAGGGAATCTCGCGGATCTCGCCGCTGTTAAAGCGCAACTCCACATGATAATCGGCGCGAAATTCCAAATACTCGATGGTTTCCGGCTGATCCGACAGCAGCGCCAGGAACTGGTGAAAATGCTCGGTGGTGGTGTTATCCGAGCACGGAGTACCGATGACATAGAGCTGCTCTAGGCCCCACTCTTGTTGTAACGCTCGCAGGGCATAGACCTGACAGGGAATGCCGATCACGGCTAGACGCCGATGCCCCTGTTGCACTGCGGGTTCTAACAGTGACAACAGCGGCGCATACCCCATACGCATACCGCGACACTCGGCCATATCCGCTGCGGCGGTGACTAATACCGGCTGGGGTCGCCAGCGATCTTGCGGATCAGCCCGCATGGTCAACACGGCGTCCACCGTGTTGGTTTCCAGCAGGCGTTCACCGATGCGGGTGGTCATCCCTGTCCATTGCGCACCGCTGAGCGGCTTTACCAGACGCGCCCGCAACATATCCGCAAACACGCCAAAAAACAGCTCATCGGATCGCTGCGGGTCACGGCTGCGGCCATGAAACCGCTGCTCCAGTTGCGTATACTGCGGTTTAATAAACTGGCAAGCCCGCCCACAGCGTTTAGGATCGGCGGTGCGGGAGATACCGCAATCGGTGCACAAATCGCGGTGTGGAGCTAAAGAAGCGACCATATAAAAATCCTTGATCTTGATGAAATCATTTTATAGCCATTCGCTCTGTTTTCCAGACATGAAAGTGTTGTTTGCCCTGATGATCGTGGTGATAGGGGCGGTTCGCGAACCGCCGATGGCGAGCTGTTCTAATGTTCGGATAGTTTATTAAATGGCTATGTCTCGTGCTTTTTGCTTTTGGATAGTGAGCGTCAAGTTAGCCGCCTGCTGTGGCTGGCAGCGCTTGCCACATCAGGTAACCGCAAATCGGAATGGCAACAAAGCCAAGCCGTCCAAACAGACGCGGCGTATCGCTCAGCCCTAATACTCTTTCCAGCAGGTACCAGGCCAGTTGAATCGACAGTGCGCCGCCAAACAGCACCAGCACTTGTAACCAACTGACATTGAAACCCCAATACAGTAAAAACCACAACCCATACAGTGTTGCGATAATCACAAAAACAAACAGACCGCCGCGTGACGGGCTGGTTTCGGGGTCACGCAAAGTTCTCAGATAGGCTTTCTGATAAGCCAAAAAAAAGCTGTAAGCTGTGTAGCTGGCGAGTAAAGACAGTGGGGGAATGGCGTACATGAGCAATTCGATCTCGTCGTTGCGAAACTATGGTAACCAGCATACCGCAGATGCGGGGCTGTGATGGAAGCATTGTTAATGGCATACTCACAAGTCTTGTGGCTATTGTCCAGACATTCAATCATTCCTCAATCATGCCCAATTCCGCCTTTAACGCCGGCGTTATGGCCGTGTTGCCACTGGTGCCTGGTATCATCCCTTTTGGCTTGATCGCGGGTATCGCCCCGGTCGATGCCGGCCTGGGCGGCGAAGTCGCTATCGCCATGTCTCTGTTGATTTTTGCCGGTGCCGCCCAACTAGCCGCCGTGCAACTGCTGGCTGAAGGGGCCATGCCGCTGGTCGTGATAGTCACAGCCCTGGTGATTAATCTGCGCTTTGTGATGTACAGCGCGTCGCTAGCCCCGCATTTTCGCTATTTACCCAGTCATCATCGCTGGCCACTGGCCTATCTGATGACCGATCAGGCTTATGAGGTCAGCATTACCCATTTTTGGCGTCAGGAATCGACCCAGCGCGCACAAAAACACTGGTTTTTTCTCGGTACCGCTTTAGGTATGTGGCTGCCTTGGCAACTGGCCACGATCGCCGGTGTACTGCTCGGCGCTGGGATACCAGCGGGTTGGGGGCTGGATTTTGCCATCCCGCTGACGTTCATGGCTTTACTGGTTCCGGCGCTCAAGGCACGCCCCGGTGTGGTCGCCGCGCTGACTGCGGGAACCGTGGCCACGCTGGCCGCTCCGCTACCGTTTAATTTAAGTTTGATTTTAGCCGCACTGACTGGCGTGGTCGCGGGTTTGATGACGGAACTGCATCAGCAGCGCCACAGTGGGGCGTTCCATGAGTGATATCAGTCTTTGGGTGACAATCGCCATTATTGGTGTTGTGACCTTTTTGCTGCGGCTGTCGTTGATTCAATTGCAAGATCGCGTGCGTCTGCCCACACGCTGGCAGCAAGCCTTACACTATGTCCCCGCTGCGGTGTTGGCCGCTTTGGTCGTTCCTGCACTGATCCGACCCGAGGGCTTTATCGATCTGTCCTGGGGCAATGAGCGTCTGATTGCGGGTGCACTGGCTGCAGCCGTAGCGTGGTGGAGCGGCAATGTATTGCTCACCATGGCGGTTGGTATGGGTACGCTATGGCTGCTACTCAGATTAGGTGGTTAGCGTCCTCTCCAGCTCTTGTGAACGGCGGCTAGTTGCCTGCGTTCAGAAATCACCGAAATCGTCGAATCCACCGAGATCGCCGTCCGTGCCGAAATCATCCTGACCGTAACTGCCAGTGTCTTCAAAACCCGCGCCGCCGTCATCAACGTCAACGTTGGATTCCGCAGCCTCGGCGGCACCACCGGTGAACATATTGGCCAGCATATTACCCACCATAACACCACCGGCCACCGCCATCGCCGTCTGCATGGCCGAACCCATAAACCCTCCACGCCCCGCATTTGCCGGTGGTGATAGGGGTGCACGCTGCGCCGAATTGGCTGCGGTGCCGGGCTGCTGGCTGCCGCTGCCAAACAAGCCACCGAGAAAGCTACCGCTGGCAGGGCGCTGGCTCAGCTCCTGCTCCAGTTGTTCAACCCGCTGGTTGAGTTGTTCCAGCATATGCTCTTGCATCAGAATCGCCTGAGCCATGTAATAAGGGGCGGCCGGCTGGTGTTTGAGAGCGGCGCGAATCTGTGCCTCGGCTGCTTGATCACGCGGTGGGGACTGGGTCTCGGCTTGCTGTAGGCGGGTGAACAAACCTTCAATAAGCTGTTTTTCGTTTTGATCCATAGTGGGCACTCCTATTGGTTATACCGGCGTAAGCTGCGAAAACATAATGCAACAACATAATATAAAGAAA
>SKOM01000105.1 GCA_007120095.1 Candidatus Competibacteraceae bacterium
GCGGCGTTGCTGACGGAAATTGCCGAGTTTGTTGTCCGATCATTGCCTTAGCCGCTATCAAGCGGCGGCCAATGATGCTGATGCTTGACCGGCGGCTTGTGATGTTATGGTGCCGAATGAGGGACTTGAACCCCCAACCTACCGCTTACAAGGCGGTTGCTCTACCAGTTGAGCTAATTCGGCATTAGTTGTCAATCATTTTACGTTAAGCTTATCAAAGCTGGCAAATGTCCTGTCAATTCTGTTTACGATGCACAGAAAACACATTAGGCAATTGCCCGATTCGATCCATGAGCCGACTGAGCTGGGCTAAATCAGCGACTTCGACCGTCATGGTCAGGTGAGCACTGAAGGTGCTGGTATCGGTCAAGGTATTGACGGCCAGTACATTGGCACGTTCATTAGCCAGGATTTCGGTGATGTCGCGCAGCAAGCCCGTGCGATCAAAGGCGTCGATCTCCAGTTCAACCGCATAAGCGGTATTTTCTTCCTCGCCCCATTCGACTTCAATAAAGCGCTCTTGGTGAAAGGTTTCCAGATTAACCAGGTTGGCGCAGTCGCGGCGATGGATAGATACGCCACGGCCTTGAGTGATAAAGCCGATAATCGGTTCATACGGCACGGGCTTACAGCAACCGGCAATTTGTGTCAGCAGATTACCCACCCCGAGAATGCGCACATCGTTGCCGGCGTGGTCCTGCTGGCGGGCGCGATGCCGGTTAATGGGTACGAATTCCTGCTCAGGTGCCGGCATGAGCTGATCTTGCAGCGTATTGATGACGGTGACACTGGATAATTCATCGTTACCGATGGCGAGAAATAGATCTTCAGCTTTCTTGCCGTTAAAGCGGGTGGCGAGTTGATCAAGATCGACTTGGCGCAGATTCAGCCCCAGCCTCTGGAGTTCCTGTTCCAGGGTTGTCCGACCCGCCAGGATGATTTTTTCCCGATCTTGCTGGCGAAACCAGTGGCGCACCTTGGCGCGCGCCCGCGAAGTCTTGAGATAACCCAGATGCGGACGCAGCCAGTTGCGATTCGGCCCGCCGGTTTTGGCGGTGATGATTTCAACATGGTCACCATTGGCCAGCTCATAATTGAGCGGCACAATCCGGCTGTTGACTTTCGCCCCACGGCAGCGGTGGCCGACTTCCGTATGCACCAGGTAGGCGAAATCCAACGGTGTCGCGCCCTGAGCCAAACCCAATACATCGCCCCTTGGGGTCACCACATAGACCCGATCATGAAACACTTCAGCTTTGAAGTATTCAATGACTTCATCAGTGCTGTGATCCGTGTCTTTCAACTCCAGCAGACGGCGCAGCCAGGCGATCTGCTGTTCAAAAGCCGATTCCTGGGACTGCGAACCCTCCTTATACCGCCAGTGCGCGGCCACGCCGAGTTCAGCGCTGTGGTGCATGTCCAAGGTGCGGATTTGTACTTCCAGCGTTTTGCCTTCCGGCCCGATGACGGCGGTGTGTAAGGATTGATAGCCGTTTTCTTTAGGCTGAGCGATATAATCGTCGAATTCATGGGGCAGGTTTTGCCACAAGGCATGTACGACGCCGAGTGCCGCGTAGCAGTCTTCTAAGGTGGGCACCAATAAGCGCACCGCTCGGACATCGAAGATTTGATCGAAAGCTAAACGCTTACGCTGCATTTTACGCCAGATGCTGTAGATGTGTTTGACCCGGCCGCTAAGTTCATAGTGCAGCTTGCTGCGCCGTAGGGCTTTGGCCAGTTCGCTGAGTACTTTTTTGATGTAGCGTTCGCGGTCGGTGCGGCGTTCATCCAAGGCGCGGGCGATGGTTTTGTAGCTATCGGGATCGAGCGTCCGCAGGGCTAAATCCTCCAGCTCCCATTTGAATTGACCGATGCCAAGGCGGTTAGCCAGCGGAGCGAAAATATCCAGTGTTTCCTGGGCGAAGGCTTGGCGCTGGGTTTCCGGGATCTGGTCGAGATCACGCATCTGACACAGCCGCAGCGCCAGTTTGATCAATACCACCCGGATGTCTTTGGCCATGGCCAGCAACATTTTGCGCAGCCCTTCAATTTGTTGCGGTGTTTGCGGACCGCGCTGGTGGAGCATGCCGATCAGCTCCAGGCGGGAAACACCTTTAATCAGCTTGGCGACCCCGTCACCGAATTGTTCGCGGATATCGGAACGTGACAGTTGCTGCCGGTCAACCGCCTCCTGGAGCATAGCCGCGCACACCGCCTGGTAATCAAGGCCTAATGAGGTGAGCAGGCCCGCAGCCGTTAAGCCGTTGCGGCTATCGGGTAGACAGCGCAGGGCGGTTTCGTGAGCTTGACGCAGATGCTCGCGGTGGTCGGTAGCCCAACGGGTGTTCAAGGTGCCGAGCCAATGTTCAAAATCAGTGCTGGCGGTGGGGGCATGAGCTAGAGTGACCATGGCGGACTCCGTATGCAGTAAGCGCGTGGCCCTAGCGGCCGACGCTGAAGTCGTTATGGACTGCACCGGCGGCTGATGCCGACCGGGAGCCTGGGGGATACTGTATCAAGTGGACTTAACCACCCGCGCGCTGGAGGACATAGCGGCCTGGTGCCTCTTCCAGCGCGGCCAATTTGCCCTCGCCGGGTATCCGGGCGGCAACCTGCTCAGGAGCTTGCGCAACCAGCCAGGCCAGCCAGTCGGTCCACCAGGAGCCTTCATGGCGTTCAGCGGCCTGGAACCATTGCTCAGGTTCAGCATCCAGGGTGTCGCGAGTCCAGTAATGGTATTTTTCCGCCGCTGGCGGGTTAATAATGCCGGCAATATGTCCGGAACCTCCCAAAACAAAGCGCACCGGGCCGGGGAGCAATTGCGCTCCGCTGTACACGGAAGTCCACGGCGCAATATGATCTTCGCAGGCTGCGACCGAATACACCGGTAAATGCAGTTTACCGAGATCTATCGGTTTGCCCAGCAGGGTAATGCCGCCGGGTTCTTTAAGCAGATTGTTCTGGTACATATTGCGTAGATAAAAGCTGTGCATCGCTGCCGGCATCCGGGTGGAATCCGAGTTCCAGTACAGCAGGTCGAACGGAAACGGTTCTTTGCCCAGCAGGTAATTATTGACAAAAAATGACCAGATCAAATCGTTAGCACGCAGCATATTGAAAGTGGTGGCCATGTCGGCACCGTCCAAATAGCCGCGTTGCTGCATGCGTTGTTCGAGCGCGGTGAGCTCTTCCTCGTCGATGAAGACTTCCAGTTCGCCAGGCTGAGCGAAATCCAGCATGGTGGTGAAAAACGTACATGATTGCAGCCGCTGATCTTTGCAACTGGCCAGATACGCGGCTGCGGCCGTTAGCAGAGTGCCTCCCAGGCAATAACCGACCATATTGACTTGTGCTTCACCTGTCGCATGCTCGACGGCATTCATGGCGGCTAATAGCCCTAGACTGAGGTAATCTTCAAAGTTTTTCTCGGCCAGGCGCTCGTCAGGGTTGACCCAGGACATCACGAATACCGTCAGGCCTTGATCAACACACCATTTAATGTAGGAGTTTTTGTCGCGCAGGTCGAGAATATAAAACTTGTTGATCCAGGGTGGCACGATTAACAGCGGCCGCTTGTACACCTGCTCGGTGCTGGGCTGGTACTGAATCAGTTGCATCAATTCGTTTTCGTAAACCACTTTGCCGGGGGTGATGGCAATATTACGCCCTGGCTCGAAGTGATCCAGATCGGTCTGGCGAATATTGAGCTTGCCTTTGCCGCGTTCCAGATCATCAAGGAGATTATTCAGCCCGTTGAGCAGGTTTTCACCCCCAGAGTCCAGGGTTGCCCGCAGCACTTCAGGATTGGTTGTCGGAAAATTAGTCGGCGATAGCGCATCGACAAATTGCCGGGTGTAGAAGTCCAGTTTGCGCCGGGCTTTGTCATCCAGCCCTTGCGTTCCGGAGATTGTGGAATGTAACCAACGGGCTGTCAGCAGGTAGGACTGCTTGATATAGTCGAACACGAACTGTTGCTGCCAGTCCTCATGACGAAAGCGCCGGTCGCCGGGTTCGGGTGTGATCGCGGGTGTGCCGGGTTGCCCCAACCAGGCAAGGGTGCTCTTATGCCAAAGATCCAGATAATCTTGCCAGAGGCGTGATTGAGCCTCAATCAGTCGTGCCGGGTCGGTCATCAGGTGCTGGGTCATGCCCATGAACGCCCGGCTGATGTTGGTCATATCCGTCATCCCCAGAGAGCCATCGTTGACTTGACGTTGAAGAAATTCATTGACCAGGCGTTGGCTTTTATTGGCAATTTGTGCCAATGCCATGCTCATTTCAGCGGTATTGGCTGTACCGCTTTTGGGAGATTCTGCGGTCATATTGTGGCTGCTCCTTGGTGGTCGTCGGTCATAGCTGCCAACGTGACCCTATTTTAACGCTTTTGATACCGTTAAGTCCCTAACCAAAATTTTATTCAAATTGCTGACCAGTCATAAGACGACTTTAACCGTTAAGGCTTTTAGCCGCGATTTCGTAGACATCGGGTGATAAATCCGGTTTGGCCAAGATGTGTTGCAGCGCCCGGCGCATGTGTTGCTGACGCGCTGAGTCGTATTTGCGCCAGCGGGTGTAAGCCCCAAGCAAACGGGCGGCCACCTGGGGGTTGAGGGTGTCGAGAGTGAGGATTTGCTCAGCAACAAAGGCATAGCCACTGCCGTCGGCAGCATGAAAGCCACAGGGGTTATGACTGAAACCGCCGATCAAGGCGTAGACTTTGTTCGGATTGCGGATCTCAAAGGCCGTGTGGTTGAGCAAGGGCTGCACCTGCTGGAGCACATCCATACGGGGGGCGCTGGCTTGCAGCCGAAACCACTTATCGACGACCAGAGGCTCATGCGCCCAGCGGGCGAAAAAATCAGCCAGTACAGTCCCGCAGTTGTCGCTGTCACTATGGGCTAAGGCTTGCAGGGCCGCCAGTTGGTCAGTCATATTTTTAGCCTGCTGGTATTGGCTGAGCGCCCACTGATCGCCGCCGGGCTGGGCGGCGAGATAACTCAGGCAGACATTTTTCAGACGGCGGCGTCCCATGGCCAGCGGGTCGTTGGCCTCGACTGTCGGCTCAGACAGGGTGTGATAGGTGGTTTGCAGGACGCTGTGCAGAGCCTCGGCCAGAGCCTGTTTGAGTCCGGTGCGCACCGCGTGGATGCCATCGACATCGACAGTGTGCATCTGCTCGGCCAGATAGGTTTCACTGGGCAACGTCAAAATTAAGGCGCACAGGGCCGGGTCGATTTGTGAGTCGTCTAATACATACCTCAGCGTGTCGATCAAAGCCGCCGGTGGGGTGAGTGGCTGCCCGGCCTGACGGGCTTGGATTTGCGCCATAATGCTGCGGATGATCAACCGCTGGCTGGCCTCCCAGCGGTTGAAGTCATCGCTGTCATGCGCCAACAGAAAGCGTAATTCAGCATCGGAATAGTCATAACGCAGTTTCACGGGTGCAGAGAATTCGCGCAGTAACGATGGTACCGGCCGTTGGGGAAGATTGATAAAGCAAAACTGCTGTTCTGCCTTGCGTAATTCCAGCACCCGGGTGCCCCCTGGGGTAGGGGCGTCTTCGTCGGCTAACTGCAGGGGTAAATCGTTACCCTGTGGATCCAGCAGCCCCACAGCCAGTGGAATATGCAGCGGTGGTTTATACCTGCGCCCCGGAATACGCTGGCGAACAGTGAGCGTATAGCGCTGTCGCTCGGTATCGTAAGCGTCACTGACATGCAGCTCTGGCGTGCCTGCCAGTGCATACCAGAGGCGAAACTGGCTCAGGTCAACCGTATTAGCCGCCTCCATGGCGCTGACGAAATCATCGCAGGTGACCGCCTGGCCATCATGGCGCTCAAAATAACAGTCCATGCCAAGCCGGAAGCCCGATTGGCCCAGCAATTGAAGCAACATGCGAATGACTTCAGCGCCTTTGTTATACACCGTCACGGTGTAAAAATTATTGATCTCAATATAGGAATCGGGTCTTACCGGATGCGCCATGGGGCCGGCGTCTTGAGGAAACTGCACGGCGCGTAGCACATTGACATCTTCAATGCGCTTAACCCCGCGTGAGCTTTGATCCGCTGAGAACTGTTGGTCGCGGAATACCGTCAGCCCTTCCTTGAGACTGAGCTGGAACCAATCCCGGCAGGTGACTCGATTGCCGGTCCAGTTATGGAAATACTCGTGGGCAATCACGCTTTCCACATGCTGGTAATCATCATCCGTCGCCGTTTCCGGATGCGCTAACACGTATTTGGTATTGAATACATTCAGTCCCTTGTTTTCCATGGCCCCCATATTGAAGTCGCTCACAGCGACAATACTGTAGATATCCAGATCATATTCACAGCCGAATTGCTGTTCATCCCAGTACATGGCTTTTTGCAGCGACTGCATCGCATGGTGGCATTGATCGACATGATACGCCTCGGTATAAATGCGCAAGCTGACTTTAC
>SKOM01000144.1 GCA_007120095.1 Candidatus Competibacteraceae bacterium
GCGCTATTCCTCCCCGAGCTGAACGGCGGGGCTTTTCACGCAAGACGGGTAATGACACCAGTCGCTCTATGCGTTATGGTGACGTTTAAACTGCCTCGCTGGACAACCACTGCACGATTGTTTTAGAAGGTAGGAGGTTGAACGATTACACCTAGTTGAGCGCGCCCTTTAATTTTCCTTTCTCGCCATCCTTGGCTTGGTCGGAAAATTATGTTTCAGGCTGGTCCTGAATCGCTCAACCACATAACAGGATCGATATCATGGGCCAAGATTATAATAACTTCATTCACCCTAACCACTTCATGGCCTTTGTGGCAGCGGCACAGAAATTCAATTGTTATATTCTGTTACGCGAAACAGGGCGAGCTTCACTGAGTTGGGTAGGTAAACGCGGTTATACGGGCAAACGCGCCGATATGAAAGCAAAAACCGCCAATCTTAATTTTGGTCATCACTCAGTCGCAGGACTGGTGTGTTCACCTCTGTTACGGCCCGAAGTGTTTACTCCCGACCGATTACCATCCGCACTTAAGGAGTGGCAAAAAAGCTGCCATTTGATTACCGTACCCAGTGGCAAGACTGGCTTCGACGACAATATCCAGCCGCGTGGCTGCTTGACTCCATACATCGTTCAAACCAACCCAAATCACAAGCACTACGGTTGTGTTGCTTTGGTGGAGATGGGGCTGCTGACACCGCGTTACGTGCATGGGGACTATGATCTCTACGCTATCATTTCAGCCGAGCAGGCTTTTGACCTAACTGACATTCCTACCCGCCGCTCCACCTTGGGTTCCACTATGGCTCCCGATGAATTGGGGTTGCAGGAACGTTTGAATATGCAGGTGCTGAATTTAGAGGGGCCTTTGTCTTTCCAAGTAGCCACTTACATCAATACTCGCATCGCAGGAACTAGCCCAGATCTGCTGGGTGCGCTAATGGTCAATCATGGTGAGCAGGTTAACATTCCGAAGGGGCATACCTTCGAAGCGGTGCTAGCATTCATGCCTAAGCAGGTAAACAATCAATGGGCTCGCGTTCTGGCAACACGCAGAGACCACGAGCAGTTTTATCGCGAGATTTTGGTTAGCTGAGCGCTAACATGCAAATCAACCTGACGAGTGCCAGATACGAGCATTACTGTCAAGTCCCTTGAAACTATAGACCTGTTTTTTTTGAAGCCTTGAGGGTCGTTCTGTTCCCAACCCTTGAGGGCTTGAACCGGAGCGATATGGCCCAGGGTTTTCTGAGGGACCTGGTGATTATAGAGGCGCACATACCGAGTTAGGGTATCGGCCAGCGCCTGTGAGGAGTCGAAGTGGGTGGTGGTCAGCACGTCACTGATGCCTCCGTTGAAGCGTTCCACCCTGCCGTTGGTCTGAGGATGGCCGGGAGTGATGAGTCGGTGGTCGATGCGCTACCGGAGCTGGCTTAGCCGGGTGGGTGTTACGTTTCTTGATCATCTCTCTTCCCCTAAAATCGGTTCAACCATAGCTTAAATCAGTGTCCAGATTTTGGGGTCCAGTATAGTTTTCACCATCTCGGTCGTTGCTGTAGTTGCCTGACGATAATGGCGTATAGCATGACGCTGATGATTGGAAAAATCGAGGCAAAAGCAATCAGACCAAAACCATCATTGAGTACGCTACGCCCTTCAATATGGGTCGCCAGACCAATACCTAAGGCAATCACCACAGGAACCGTGATTTCTGAGGTGCCGACCCCGCCGAGATCAAACGCCAGGGCGACGATTTCCTTAGGCGTGAGCCAGGTTAAAAACAGCACCACACTGTAGCCGATCAGAATATACAGATGCATCGAGCCGCCACTGATAATGCGATGCACCCCGACCGTAATGCCAATGGCCACACCAGTGGCGACTATCAGACGGAGGAGCGAACCTTTAAGTCGACGTCTGCCGACTTGTTCCGCTTTGCGGCCTACAGCCACCAGCGCGGGTTCTGCCATCGTACTGGCGAACCCGATCATAAACGTAAACAAATAGAGAAATCCCACGTGATCGAAGGCCAGCAATTGCTCAGCCATACGGGCACCGATGGGAAACAGACTCAATTGCAAGCCCAACACAAAAGCGTAGAGGCCCACCAGAGTCATCACCAACCCGGCGACTAAACTGGGCAGACGTGATAGCGGTCGTCGTAGCATGACCACGGCAATCAGGGGCGACAGGTCACGCATGAGCATAAGCAGCTCTTCCAGCAAGCCATCGACCTCAAACTCGGCAGGCACTTCATCCATGTTTGGGGTTAACACTGCTCGGGGTTCAATAAGCTCAACAGCTTGTGTGCCATAGACGACTATGCCGTAGAGTTGGACAGTAATCATCGGTACGATAACGGCCAAGGCCACCAGCCCGAAGCCGTCATTCAGCGGGTTACGGCCTCTCACCATCCCTGCTAAACCCAGGCTCAGCGCGGCAATTAAGGGTACGGTGACAATATTGGTGGTTACCCCACCGGAGTCATAGGCCAGTCCGACAATCTCAGCGGGCGCGAAGAAAGTCACCAGCATCACCAGACTATAGCCGCCGATGAGATACCACTGGATCGGATGCCCCAGCAACATGCGCATGATCCCCAGTGCGATGACGGCACCGACGGACAAGGCCACGATAAGACGTAAAATCAAGCCATTAATCTGTCCCATGCTGATCTGTTCAGCCTGTTGAGACACGGCTAATAACGCGGGTTCAGCCATCACTCCCACACAACCCATGCAGAAGCCAAACCCCATAAGCACAGGCAAAGAACCTAAGCGGGCAAACCGATGAGATAAGCTTTTGCCCATGGGAAAGACACTCATATCCAACCCCTGGAGAAACAGGGCGGAACCGACCACCACAATACCCAGGCCCAGGATCAGCGAGGTCAGGTTATCGGGTATCTCCCGCACAATCACACCCTGGAAGAACACCACCACCCCGATAATGGGCAGCAGGTTTCTTAAGGCATCGCTTAAAATGATCCAGAAAACCTTGAGTTGATTCAATGGACAGCTCGGTTTATGTACGGGTTAACTACTGAGGTTAGGCGATCTTTCCGGGATACCTCCAGGTGAGCAATAGCGATGAGGCATCCGCACCGGACACCTCGTTAACGGGGGGCGACTGGGGCAGTCGCCCAGTAAATCGGTAGCGTTTAGGCGATAGTAATACCTTGATCTAAGTATACATCTTGAATAGCTTGTAACAGGGCGACGCCTTCGTTCATCGGCTTCTGAAACGCTTTGCGCCCCGAGATTAAGCCCGTGCCACCGGCACGTTTATTGATGACTGCGGTACGTACGGCTTGTGCCAGATCGTCAGCTCCCCCTGAAGCACCACCGGAATTAATCAGGCCAGCGCGTCCCATATAGCAACACGCTACCTGATAACGGGTCAGGTCAATGGGGTTGTCGCTGGCCAGTTCTGAGTACACCTTCTTGTGGGTATGCCCAAAGCCCACGGCGGTGTAGCCACCGTTGTTTTCCGCTTGTTTCTGCTTGACGATATCGGCTTTGATTGTCACCGCCATGTGATTGGCTTGACCGGTTAAATCCGCCGCCGTGTGGTAATCCGTACCATCTTTTTTAAAGGCGGAATTGCGCAGATAAGACCATAAAATGGTCACCATGCCTAATTCATGGGCGCGTTCGAAAGCTTCAGAAATTTCCATAATCTGCCGCCGACTTTCCGGGGAGCCGTAATAAATCGTAGCCCCCACGCCGACCGCCCCCATATTAAAAGCTTGTTCAACCTGGGCGAACAGGGTTTGATCGTAAACCGCTGGATAAGTCAGAGTTTCATTATGATTAAGCTTAAGAATAAACGGGATTTTGTGCGCGTAACGGCGGGCCACCGAGGCCAATACACCCAGTGTCGAGGCCACACCGTTGCAGCCGCCTTCCATCGCCAGTTCGACAATATTGCTCGGATCAAAATACACGGGGTTGGGTGCAAACGATGCGCCGGCAGAATGTTCAATACCCTGATCAACCGGAAGGATGGAAACATAACCGGTGCCACCGAGACGGCCATGATTGAACAACGTTTGCAACGAGCGTAGCACGGCCGGACTCCGGTCGGAATCCGCCATGACTCGATCAACAAAATCCGGACCCGGTAAATGCAGTTGCTGTTTGCTGATGCCTGTGCACTCGTATGCCAGAAGTTGTTCGGCCTCAGCGCCTAATAATGCAGTGATGTCGGTCATGATCATGCTCCTATGGATCTGCAAAACGTGTATTGTTATGTTGGTATGAATAAGCGTTGCGGTGCTCTTGAACGCTTAGTGAAATGATAACACGGGCTTTGTTACAGGCTGTCTAAAACTTCGCTGAGTCGGGTGACCGGCTGAATGACCATCTCTTTAAGCACGCCCTTACGCGGGGCATTGGCGCGAGGAATAATCGCCCGCTTAAAACCCTGTTTCGCCGCTTCGCGCAGCCGCTCTTCGCCATGGGGTACCGGGCGAATCTCGCCCGCCAGGCCGACCTCACCAAAGACCACCAGATCAACGGGCAGGCTGCGATCCCGGAAGCTGGAAAGCGCCGCGCACAAGACGGCTAAATCCGCCGCCGTTTCGCCGATTCGCACCCCCCCTACGGCGTTCACGTACACATCTTGATCACCCATAGCGATACCGCCGTGTCGGTGTAACACCGCCAGCAGCATGGCCAGGCGATTTTGTTCCAGACCTAAAGTAATCCGCCGTGGGTTATGGCCTTGGCAGCCATCAACCAGTGCTTGAATTTCAACCAGCAGCGGGCGGGTGCCTTCCCAAGTCACCATGATGACACTGCCCGCAACCGGTGCTTCATGGCGGGATAAAAAGATCGCCGAGGGATTACTCACGCCCTTCAGCCCGGTTTCAGTCATGGCAAACACACCGAGCTCGTTCACCGGCCCAAAACGGTTTTTAACCGCCCGCATGACGCGGTAGCGGCTGTTGGATTCGCCTTCGAAATACAGCACGGTATCAACCATATGTTCCAATACCCGTGGCCCGGCAATCGCGCCTTCCTTAGTCACATGGCCGACAAGGAAAATCGCCGTACCGCTGCGTTTGGCAAAGCGGGTAAACTGTGCGGCACTTTCGCGCACTTGAGCCACCGAACCGGGGGCGGATTGCAAGCGCTCGGTGAAGACCGTCTGGATGGAGTCGATGATCATCACTTGCGGCTGCTCAACAGCCGCCACCGCTAGGATTTGCTCGACGCTGGTTTCCGGCAGCAATTGTAAGTCATTACGATTCAGATCCAGGCGTTGGGCGCGTAAGCCGACCTGCTGCGGGGATTCCTCGCCGCTGACATACAGCGTCCGTTGGTGGCGAGCCAGATAGGCTTGGGTTTGCAGCAGAATCGTGGACTTGCCGATGCCGGGGTCACCACCGATCAACACCACCGAACCAATCACCAGACCGCCGCCGAGCACCCGATCTAACTCACCGATGCCACTGGGCAAACGGGTGGCCTCGTCCAAGGTAATTTCGGCTAAGCACTGCACCCGACTGTCGCTGTGTCCACTAAACCCCCCGGAGCGTTGGTTATGAGCGGCGGGAGCCGCCGGGGCGATAACGGTTTCGATCAGCGTATTCCAAGCCCCGCACTCGGCACAGCGTCCCACCCATTGCGCCGATTGCGCCCCGCACTCATTACAGACATAAGCCGTACGCGGTTTAGCCATGCTGTTCCTGGCGGGGTACCCGTGCTGTAACTCCGGTCAGCAGAGTATAGGGGATAGTGCCAAAGGCTTGTGCGATACGTTCAATCGGCAACTGCGGCCCCCAGAGTTGCACCGGATCACCTACTCGGGCGCCGGGGTGGGTGCGTAAATCCACGCTGAGCATATCCATGGAGACTCGCCCGACCAGGGGAACGGTTCGGGTACCGACACACACTGGTGAGCCTGAAGGCAGTTCCCGCGGATAACCGTCGCCATAACCGGCCGCTACTACGCCAACATCCATGGTTTCCGGGCAGCGCCAGGTGCTACCGTAGCCGATGGCCTCCCCACGGCTAATGCGGTTAATCGCAATCAGACGCGAATTAAGGCTCATCGCCGGACGCAGCCCCTGGTCAGCACCGGTGGTGTGCGCAAACGGTGACGCACCGTAAAGCATAATGCCAGGTCGGATCCAATCGCCGTGGGTTTCCGGCCAGGCGAGCACGGCGGCCGAATTCGCCCAGCAGTGCTCACCGGGCAGTCCGAGCTGTTGCAGTCGAGTCAGTTGCTGACGGGTAAATGGGTTATCACGTTCATCGGCACAGGCAAAGTGGCTCATGAGCCGAATACCTGGGGCAACCGCCGGCAGACCAGCTAAACGCTGATACACCTCACTGGCGTGTTCAAGGGCAAACCCCAGTCGGTGCATGCCGGAATCCAGTTTCAGCCAGACGGGCAGCGCTTGCGGCGCTGTCCAGCGTTCGAGCATATCGATCTGGCAGCGGTGGTGGATGGTGATCTGCAAGCCAAACTCGGCACATAGCGGCAGTTCTGCGGGTTCAAACGGACCCTCCAGCAACAGCAGAGGCTGGGTGATGCCACCTTGACGCAATACCAGCGCCTCGTCTATGGAGGCCACAGCAAACAATGTGGCATCGGCGGCTAAGGCGTGCGCGACCCGCACCGCCCCATGGCCGTAGCCGTCCGCCTTGATCACCGCAATTGCTCGGCTCTGCGGTGCCATGTGGCGGGCATGACGCAGGTTATGCCGCAGTGCGTCGAGATGAATCAGGGCATGGATCGGTCGACTCACCGGTAGTGATCCCCATAGGAGTCGGGCGCGAAATTTTCGAAGCTGGTGAACTGCCCTCGGAAAGTGAGTTTGACTGTGCCAATGGGGCCATTACGTTGCTTGCCGATAATAATCTCTGCCGTGCCTTTCTCACCACTATCGGGGTGGTAGACTTCATCACGATAAATAAAGCATATCAAATCAGCATCTTGCTCTATGGCCCCGGATTCTCTCAGATCCGACATGACCGGACGTTTGTCAGCCCGTTGTTCCAGGCTGCGGTTGAGCTGCGATAGAGCGACCACCGGCACTTTGAGCTCTTTAGCTAACGCCTTTAAGCTGCGAGAAATTTCACTGACTTCCTGGGTACGATTTTCGCTAAAGCCAACTACCCGCATCAGTTGGATATAATCGACGACGACCAGGCCAAGCGGACCTTGCTCTCTGGCCAGTCGTCGGGCGCGGGTGCGCAGATCGCTGGGACTGAGATCAGAGGAATCATCGATAAATAATCTTGCATTATTAAGGAGTTCCAGAGCGGAGGTCAAACGCGGCCAATCGTCATTTTCCAGCTTGCCAGTACGGATGCGGTGCTGATCAATACGTCCCATTGATGACAGCATGCGCATGGCCAACTGTTCGCCAGGCATTTCCATGCTGAATATGACCACCGGATCCGACGTGCCCATGCAAACATTCTGGGCAATATTGATGGCGAATGTGGTTTTACCCATGGAAGGCCGACCGGCGACAATAACGAGATCCCCACGTTGTAAACCTGCGGTCATCTCGTCAAAATCATGCCATCCGGTCGCCAGACCGGTGATGGGACTATCGAGTTGAAACAGGCTGTCAATACGGTCAACCGCTTTGGCCAATAGCTCGCTGATGCCTGAGAAATCTGCCGTACGGCGCGCGCCGGCATTGGCTATGGCAAACACCTGCTGCTCGGCCTGATCGACCAGCTCCTGGCTCGACCGCCCCTGCGGATAATAGGCGCTGTCGGCTATTTTACTGCTGACCTGGATAAGCCGCCGCAGCATGGCCCGCTCGCGCACAATATAGGCATAGGCGCGAACATTAGCGGCGCTGGGGGTGTCCCGGGCCAGCATCGCAAGATAGGGCAGTCCCCCGACTTCATCGAGCCCCTGACAGCGATCCAGCCAATCTCTGAGGGTGACCACATCGTAAGGGGAGTCGCGTTCGGCTAATTCACCGATCGCTGCAAAAATAGTGCGGTGGGCGCTGTGATAGAAATCCTCCACCGTAACGACATCGAGCACCTGCTCCCAAACCGAATTATCCAGCATCAATCCACCCAACACGGCTTGTTCGGCATCCGTGGAGTGGGGCGGTATTTTCAGCGACTCAACAGCCGTGTCCTTGCGTTCAGCGGGCGCGAAGGGCACCATGCAATAGCCTCAAGTAAGTGGAAAAATCGTCAGTGTAAGCGACCTGTTACCCCGGTTGCTGATAGTAGTTTAACGTAATTTTGTTATCGTGCTGATAAAGAAAAAAGCGACCCGTTGGTTCGGGTCGCTGCTGATCTGCGGCTCAAGCGGCAACCACATTGACCCGCACAGTCACTGCGACCTGACTGTGCAGACGAATACTGATGTCATATTCGCCGGTCTGGCGAATCGGCCCCTCGGCCATTTGCACTTCACGTTTGCTGAGTTCCGTGCCGGTGGCGGTGACCGCATCAGCGATTTCCGCCGGACCGACCGAGCCGAACAGCCGACCCTCACCTGCGGTATTAGCTGAGATCGTAACGATAGTGCCTTCGAGTTTGGCAACGCGGCTTTGGGCATTAGCGAGCGCTTCATTAGCGGCTCGCTCCAGCTCCGCCCGCCGGGCTTCAAATTTAGCCAGATTGGCTTCATTAGCTTCGGTCGCTTTGCCTGTGGGCAGCAGATAATTGCGGGCGTAGCCGGGCTTGACCTTAACCTTATCGCCTAAATTGCCTAAGTTGTTAACATGTTGTAGCAAAATAACTTCCATACGGGTAACTCCGAGTGGTGAATAACGGTCGTGTCGGGGGATACTCTGCGGCTAAATACTCGGTTTAATCCGGGCACGCACATCGATCCAAGTGTCAGCGACTGCAAACAGCAGCAAAAACTGCCAAAGTGGCAAGATAAACAACAAGGCCACGTAAAATGTGACTAGCCAGGCCGTGCTCAACCCTGCTCGACCGACCGCCCCATGGACGATGGCCAGACCCTGTAGCAGGTAGATCAGGCCCGCAATCAGAGTAAGATTAAGGAGCCACGGCTGTGCTTGTCCGATTAACAGGGATAACAGCAGTAAGGCCACCATGGTGATGGCCGCCGGTTGTCCCAGCCTGAGGTTGTGAAACTCTTGCTGAAAACCGCCGGGGTTGTACAGCAAGGCTTGCCACCAGCGCCCCAGCAATAAGCCAAGAACAATTGCCAGCAGTGCGGAAAATATCAGTTGTCCGGGTGCCAGTACCGCCCAGGTACGGAAAAACTCGGCCAGTGCCGGGGCGACCTCGGGGTCTGGGAACATACCGGCTTCGTTCATCTGGCGCAGCATATCGCGGGTCATCTCAGTCCACCAGATTTCCGGATTGCCAAACAGCAGGTAGAGCATCAGTAGCAGGCCGAAACCCAACAGCACCATAACCTGTAAGGTGAGTGCCAAGGAGATGGTGTTACGCAGTATTACAGCCAGCAGCAGCAGCGGCGCCCAATACAGTAGACTCAAAATCAAGCCTGGGGTAGGGGCACCAACCAGCAGCCAGGCCAACATACCGCAGCCGACGGTGGCCAGCAGCAGCAGATTCAAACCGTGTTGTGGTCCCCGACGCAAGGTGATCAGTGCAATCGCCGCCCCACTTAACAGAACAACCGGCGGCAACAGGAACGCCAATACCCCAAACCCGGCTGCGACGGCGGCAGCCTGTGGGGTACCACGCATCACAAAATTGGCAAGCCCACGCATCAGATTACGTCAGTGACGGTCGCAGTAGGGCAGTAGCGCGAGATAGCGGGCGCGCTTGATGGCCGTAGCTAATTGGCGTTGATACCGGGCCTGAGTCCCGGTAATCCGGCTAGGCACAATCTTGCCGGTCTCGGTAATGAAATTTTTCAGGGTAGCAATATCCTTATAGTCAATTTCTTGCACACCTTCAGCAGTAAAGCGGCAAAATTTTCTCCGACGGAAGTAACGAGCCATATCAGTCCTCTTCAATAATTCAGTGATGCAGTGGTTCGATGGCGGTGGCATGCAGCACGAGCCGCGCTGCGCCGCGGTGGTGGTTCGACCTCGCTAAGAAACCTTGTACCCGGATGGGATGACCGGGTAACAAAGCCTTTACATTGGCTTGTAGCGCTTGACCACAAACCAGCACGCACAGGCGACAACGCGCCTCGCGCGGCAACCCCGCTTCTTGTTGAGCAGAGCGGTGCTCCAGTGTCAAGCGCGTGATGGGGACACCGGCCGGTGAGTAACGGGTCTCACTGACACGACTGACCACACCGCCGAGCAGGACGTGGTTGTCCACCTCAGGGTGACCTAATACTTAGGCGTTGGCACGGTCAGTGTCGCCTGCATGATCACGACGGGCGGTTGTGTCATTGATGTCCTCATTATCGTCATTATCGTCGCTGTCACTCTCGTCCGAATCATGACTGTGTTGCTCGTGCTCATCTTTAGCCCTGGCCAGGGGCGAGACCTCGGTGTCGGGGCCAGGACGCTGTATCACCAGCCGGCGTAACACGGCATCGTTAAACCGAAACGCGCTTTCCAGCTCGTCTAAAGCGTATTGACTGCACTCGATGTTCATGAGCACATAATGAGCTTTATGCAATTTCTGGATGGGATAAGCCAACTGGCGTCGCCCCCAGTCTTCAAGACGATGCATGGCACCGCCGTCAGCTTCGACCATGCTGCGGTAACGCTCAATCATGGCGGGGACTTGTTCACTCTGATCAGGGTGAACCATAAATACAACTTCGTAATGGCGCATTGAAGCTCCTTGTGGATTGTGCAAAGCCTCCCACACTGGGATGAGGCAAGGAGTAGAAAAGCCGGTAATTATAGCGACTTTTTGTGCTGACCAGCAAGGATTCTTTGTCGTACCGCTTCGAACAGCACCACCCCTGTGGCCACTGATACGTTCAGGCTGGCGACTTCACCGGCCATGGGGATACGCACCAGTTGATCGCAATGTTCACGGGTCAACCGCCGCAGCCCCTTATCCTCAGCGCCGAGCACCAGCGCTACAGGGCCGTTGAGATCGGTATGATATAGGCTGGTGGGCGCTTCTCCGGCCGCACCGACCAGCCAGATGCCAGTCTCCTGTAGACGGCGCAACGCCCGCGCTAAATTGGTCACTGTGATCAACGGCACGGTTTCGGCGGCCCCGGCGGCAACTTTACGCACACTGGCGGTGAGGCCAACGGCTCTATCGGTTGGCACTATCACGGCATTAACCCCGGCGGCTTCGGCAGTGCGTAAACAAGCCCCAAGATTATGCGGGTCTTGAATCCCATCCAGCACCAGTAACAGCGGTGCGGGCTGGCATTCAGCCAGCAACTGCGGCAGATCAGCTTCTGAACGGCTGGAGTCGATCACATTAAGCTGGGCGACTACGCCCTGATGGCGAGCCTGGTGACTCAGGCGGTCAAGTTCTTGACGGGGTACGTGCTGAGCGTTAATGCCCCGTTCAGCCGCCATATCTGCTACTGCCCGCAGGCGCGAATTCTGCCCGGCTAACCACAACGACTGCACCTGTTGGGTGTGATGACGTAAAGCCGCGGTAACCGCATGCAGGCCATAGATCAATTCGGTACTCATCGACGCTGGGCACGTTTTTGCTTGGGTTTTCGCGACTCAAGCAGCGGATCAAAATCAATCTTGCGCTCGTCCAGATCGACCCGGACGACCTTAACCCGCAGTCGATCCCCTAAACGGTAGGTCATGCCGCTGCGCTCACCGCACAGGCGTTGGCCCGCCGGATCGAAATGGTAATAATCGTTACTGAGCGCCGTGACATGAATCAGACCCTCAACGAATACCTCATCCAGCGAGACGAATAATCCAAAGGGCATCACCCCGCTGATGGTGCCGCTGAATTCGTCTCCGACCTTATCGAGCATGAACTCACATTTCAGCCATTCAATGGCATCGCGGGTGGCATCATCCGCCCGGCGTTCCGTCATTGAGGAATGGTCGCCAAGACTGATCATGGCTTCGGCATTATAAATGAACTCCTTAGCCTTACCTCCGCCTAAGACATGGCGAATCGCCCGGTGCACCAGTAAATCCGGATAGCGCCGGATCGGTGAGGTAAAGTGGGCATAAGCATCCAAAGCCAGCCCAAAATGCCCCTGGTTGTCCGGGGTATAAACCGCCTGAGCCAAGGTACGCAGCAGCATGGTCTGGATCAGATGTCGATCGGCGCGTTCACGGATGTTCTCCAGCAGGGCCGCATAATCGGCGGGACGGGGGTTATCGCCACCGCCGAGGGCGAGTCCCAGCTCGCCCAATACCCCGCGCAGTTTTTCTAAACGCTCCAGGCTGGGACCTTCATGCACGCGATACAGCGTCGGTATCTTATGGCGAATCAGAAACCGCGCAGCGGCGACATTAGCGGCAATCATGCATTCTTCAATCAGCCGGTGGGCGTCATTGCGTTCGCTGGGGATAATCCGCTCGATTTTGCGTTCGGGGTTGTACTCGATCACCGTCTCCTGGGTATCGAAGTCGATCGCATGGCGACGTTCGCGGGCATTGTGCAAAACCTGATACAGGCCGTACAGTTGATCCAAATGAGGCGTTAAAGTGGGGTACTGGCGGCGAACCTCGGGGGCACGATCCACCACAATACTGGCTACAATGTCATAAGTCAGCCGGGCATGGGAGCGCATGACTGCCTCGCGAAAGCGCGAACGGATGATTTTACCGTCGCGGTTGATGGTGAGCTGGGCCACCAGACACAGTCGATCCACTTCGGGGTTCAGCGAGCATAAGCCATTGGATAAAGCTTCAGGCAGCATGGGAATCACCCGATCGGGGAAATACACCGAGGTACCGCGTTTCTGCGCCTCTTGATCGAGGGCACTGTGCGGTTGAACGTATTCCGCAACATCCGCAATGGCCACCAGCAAAGACCAATTATCACCCCGGCGCTCGCAGTACACGGCGTCGTCAAAATCACGCGCCGTCGCGCCGTCAATGGTCACCAACGGCGTGCGGCGTAAATCCAAACGCCCTTGTTTAACCGCTTCGGGCACGGTTTGTGGGTATTGAGCCGCCTGATCCAGTGCGGCTTGTGGCCATTCAAACGGAATATCATGGCTGTAGAGCGCGATTTGTACTTCCATGCCGGGGGCCATGTGTTCGCCCAGTATCTCGCGCACCCGACCAATCGGTGGATTATGCTTGCTGGGTTGTTCCAGTAATTCGATCAGCACGATCTGACCGGGGTGGGCCTCACCGCGATGCTCGGGTGGAATAGCGATTTCGTGGTGAATGCGCTGGTTATCCGCAATGACAAAACCGATGCCGCTTTCTTGAAAATACCGACCCACCAGCCGCTGGGTATTACGTTCTAAAATTTCCACCAAAGCGGCTTCACGCCGACCGCGCCGGTCGATACCACGAATATGGGCGACGATGCGATCACCGTGCAGCAAGGGGCGCATATGTCGGGGCGGGATGTATAAATCCCCACTGCCGTCTTCGGGACGTAAAAAACCGTGACCGTCGGCATGGCCAATGACCCGACCCTTGATTAAGTCCATTTTAGCTGGAATACCATAACCTTGACGACGGTTAAGCACGAGTTGGCCGTCGCGCACCATAGCCTTGAGACGGTAGGCTAATACTTCGGATTCCAGCTCATTTAACTGCCACTCTTTACATAGTGCCTGGCAACTTAATGTCATCCCGCGTTGACTCAAGTAACTGAGAATAAACTCGCGACTGGGTACGGGGTTGGGGTAATTCGCAGACTCCCTTTCATAATGGGGATCCTGGGAGCGCCAATCGCTGTTGCGTGATTGAGCACGGGTTCGGGTTTTTGCCATAAATTATACAAAAAATTGAGTTCGTGGAAAAGTCAATTAGAATGATTGACGAAATCTGCCGCTCATCGTATCATTCCTGACTCGCAGCCGATGCGTCCTGTATCGGGCCTCATGCCGAGGTGGCGGAATTGGTAGACGCGCTGGCTTCAGGTGCCAGTGGGGGCAACCCCGTGGAGGTTCAAGTCCTCTCCTCGGCACCATACTGCTTTTATCCATCACACTACCCCCGCTGCCCGTAGCTGTTCGATGTCCTCGGATGTATAACCTAACTCGCCCAGGATCGATTCAGTATGCTCACCCAATGCAGGCACTGCATCCATGCGCGGTGTAAAGGCCGGATTATGACCCGGTGGCAGTAATGAGGGTATGGCACCGCTGGGGCTGTCGATTTCCGTCCACCGCTGGCGGGCTTTAAGCTGGGGGTGCTGCCACACCCCGTGCATATCATTAACCCGCGCATTGGCAATGGTCGCCCGATCCAGCCGCTCAATCACCTGGGCGCTATCCAGGTCAGCAAACGCGGCGACAATCAACCCGCGCAAAGCCTCGCGATGGGCTGAACGCTGCGAATTACTGATAAATCGTGGATCCTGTGCCAATTCCGGTTGCTGTAAAACCTGCTGGCAGAACAGCGCCCATTCGCGCTCATTTTGCAGCCCCAGCATGACCGTGCCACCGTCGCCGGTCGGGAACGGGCCATAGGGATAAATGGTCGAATGCGCCGCACCGGAACGCGGCGGTGGTGGGGCACCATCGTAAGCATAATACAGCGGATAGCCCATCCACTCGACCAGGCTTTCCAGCATCGACACCTCGATGGCGCTGCCCACCCCGGTCTTAGCGCGCAACATCAGCGCGGCAAGAATACTGGAATAGGCATACATGCCCGCAGCAATATCGGCAATCGAGCAACCCGCTTTGGCCATAGCCGTGTCTTCCGGGCCACCAGTGACCGATAAAAAACCACCCTCGCTTTGAACCAGCAAATCATAGGCTTTTTTGTCTTGATACGGGCCACCCTCGCCGTAGCCGGAAATGTTGCAGACAATCAACTGGGGAAAACGCGCTTGCAGGCATTCAAAGGACAAACCTAGGCGTGCGGCCGCACCGGGGGCGAGATTTTGAATCAGCACATCCGCCTGTTCTAGCAGAGCCTTTAACACTGCCTGAGCCGGTTCCTGCTTGAGATCCAGGGTCAGGCTGTGTTTAGATCGATTCGTCCAGACAAAATGCGAGGCCAGACCTTTAACCCGGTCATCATAGCCACGCGCAAAATCACCCCTGCCGGGACGTTCGATTTTAATCACCCGAGCGCCGAGATCCGCCAGTTGCCGCGAGCAAAACGGGGCAGCGATGGCATGTTCCAGACTGACGATGGTGATACCGTCTAATGGGCGGGGGGCAGGCATAATGTAGGCTCCTAACGATTAAAACGAGCGTGGCAGATCAAGGACATGTTCCGCCACATAGGACAGGATTAAATTGGTCGAAATCGGCGCGACCTGATACAACCGGGTTTCCCGGAATTTACGCTCGATATCGTATTCACAGGCAAAACCAAAACCGCCGTAGGTTTGTAAACACACATTGGCCGCTTCCCACGAGGCTTTAGCCGCCAGATATTTCGCCATATTCGCACTGGCACCCACCGGTCGACCGGCATCATAATCGCGGCAGACTTGCCAGCGCATCAAATCCGCCGCTTCCACTTCGATGTGTGCTTCGGCAATCGGGAACTGCACCCCCTGATTCTGACCGATAGGGCGACCAAACACCACCCGCTCGCGGGCATAGTCACTGGCTTTATCAATAAACCAGCGGCCATCACCGATGCATTCGGCAGCAATCAATGCCCGCTCGGCGTTCAGCCCATCGAGAATATAACGAAATCCCCGTCCTTCCTCACCGATAAGCTGGGCCGATGGGATGCGCAAATTGTCAAAAAATAACTCATTGGTTTCATGATTCACCATATTGGCAATCGGCCGTACCGTCAGCCCGTGGCCAATGGCCTGATGCAGATCGACCAGGAAAATCGACATGCCATCGACTTTTTTCTGCACCTGATCCAGCGGGGTTGTCCGCGCCAGCAGAATCATTAAATCCGAATGCTGTACCCGCGAAATCCACACTTTCTGGCCGTTGATCACATAATCATCACCGTCGCGCACTGCGGTGGTTTTGATTTTCGTGGTATCGGTACCGGTGGTCGGCTCGGTCACGCCCATCGACTGCAAGCGCAGTTCGCCCGTGGCAATTTTCGGCAGATACTCGCGTTTCTGGGTCTCGGAGCCGTGTTTGAGCAGGGTGAACATATTATACATTTGGCCATGCACCGCCCCGGAGTTGCCACCGCAGCGGTTGATTTCTTCCAAAATCAATGCCGCTTCGCTCAGCCCCAGACCCGAGCCACCGTAGTCTTCGGGAATCAGTGCGGCCAGCCAGCCCGCTTGAGTGAGGGCTTCGACAAAGGCTTCGGGAAAGCCACGATTTGCGTCAATGGTTCGCCAGTATGGGCCGTCAAACTGAGCACAAAGGGCGCGAACGCCGTCGCGGATGGCGGTGTGGTCGTCGTTATCGTACATGGGCCTCTCAACCTTGTTGATGGACAGTGATCAGCAAGCAGCGGCGCTAGCGTTTTCCGGCTTGCAGACGCACGTTTCGTGGTGATCTGCGGATCGCCCCATCCAAGGCCGGCGGCGACCCGGCGTAATTCCCATTGCTGGGACTCTGTGGATTGGCTAGCATGATAATCAATTATCCCACGAGAGACTGACTCATGCGTATCGAGGTCGACATTAAGCTGGGCTTCAAAGATGTCATGATCCGCCCTAAGCGTTCTACGCTGAAAAGCCGCGCCCAAGTGTCATTGGAGCGCACTTTCACGTTTATGCACACCGGACGCAGTTGGACGGGTGTGCCGATTATGGCCGCGAATATGGACACCATCGGTACTTTCGAGATGGCGCGCGCCCTGGCCGCCGAGGGCCTGTTTACCGCTTTAAATAAACATTATACGCTGAAACAATGGGGCGAATTTTTAGCAAACGCCGATGCTGCTTTGCTCAACCACATTGCGGTCAGTACGGGAATTACCGACAATGATGCTGATAAATTAGATCAGACCTTGACGCAATACCCCGGTCTGGCATTTACTTGCATCGATGTCGCCAATGGCTATTCGGAGTATTTCGTTGAATTCGTCAAGCGGGTACGCCGCGCACATCCCAATCAGATCATCATTGCCGGCAATGTGGTCACCGGTGAAATGGTCGAAGAGCTGCTGCTGGCCGGTGCGGATATGGTTAAGGTCGGCATCGGACCGGGTTCAGTGTGCACGACACGGGTTAAAACCGGCGTTGGCTATCCTCAGCTTTCTGCGATTATCGAATGCGCCGATGCCGCCCACGGTTTGGGCGGACTCATTATCTCCGACGGCGGCTGCGCCACCCCCGGTGATGTAGCCAAGGCCTTTGGGGCGGGAGCGGATTTTGTCATGTTAGGTGGCATGTTTGCGGGGCATGATGAATGCGGCGGCGATATCATCGAGCATCAAGGGCAACGCAGTCTGTTATTTTATGGCATGAGTTCAGACACCGCCATGGAGCGACACAGCGGCGGCGTTGCGGAATACCGCGCCTCGGAGGGTAAAACCGTGTATGTGCCGTATCGCGGTGCCGTTGAGCCTACGGTGCGGGATATTCTCGGCGGTTTGCGCTCGGCTTGCACCTATGTCGGTGCGGGCAAACTCAAAGAACTCAGTAAACGCACAACTTTCGTCCGAGTCCAGGAACAGCATAATCCCGTCTTTGAGTAGAACGTAGTGATTTAGGAATTGACCAAACCTGCTTTACCGGTAGGCATACCAACGCGGGAATGTCGGAAGTAGGAATGTGAATACACCCAGCCAAGGCGTCAAGCAGAGCAGGCTGGATTTGATCAGTCCCATGATCGATAGCATGAAACAGGTAATTAATTTATATGAGTAGCAATAATACACTTGCAGACCATCATCCTGAGCCGGAACTCATTAGCATTCCGATCGGCTCTTTCATGATGGGTTCGCGAAGTGATGAACCAAATCGTGATCCGGATGAGCACTGGCATGAAGTGCGTATCCAATACCCGTTTGCCCTGGGTAAATACCCGGTCACCTTCGCCGAATACGATGCTTTTTGTACCGTAACAGAACGGAAGAAACCATCGGATATATGGGGACGTGGTCGGTATCCGGTTATCAATGTGACCTGGTATGACGCCATGGCCTACTGCCAGTGGCTCTCCGCACTGACCGGCCAACATTATCGGTTGCCCTCTGAGGCTGAATGGGAATACGCCTGTCGGGCTGGAACCACCACAGCCTATTATTGCGGTGACTCGATTGATGGCCGCCAAGCGGTTTTTCAGCCTGCCTGGTTCCATTTCCGCCAGTGGTTCAAAGCCGTAAAACCCTATCCGGTAGGGCAGTGGCCTGCTAACCCTTGGGGTTTACATGATATGCACGGCAATGTCTGGGAATGGACCGGCTCGGCCTATAACGTCAATTATTCCGGCTCGGAGCTTGAAGTGTTACCTATGGATGCCGACCCTAGGATCCAGCGGGTAATGCGCGGTGGTGCGTGGATTAATGACAGCGGGTGGTTACGCAGCGCCCAGCGGGAACACGAACCACCTAACCAGTTTGGCACCTCTATCAGCTTTCGGATTGCCCGCTCGGATGGATAATCCGCACGCTGATAGAGGTGCCGTCGTATGCCCCAATGGCGTGGCAGATCTGCATCTGCTCGCTGTGGTTATCATCCCTTATAATGGAATCCCCCGTCTAACCTGTTCACATGGATGCTCGTCATGCGCTTATCTCAATTCCCGTTGACCACGCTGAAAGAAACCCCGGCTGATGCCGAAATTATCAGTCATCAACTGATGCTGCGCGCGGGCTTGATTCGCCGTTTAGCCGCCGGTATCTACACTTGGTTGCCGCTCGGGCTGCGGGTATTGCGCCGGGTTGAGGCGATTGTCCGCGAAGAAATGAATCGTGCCGGGGCGCTGGAAGTGTTCATGCCCGCCATTCAGCCTGCGGAATTGTGGGAGGAATCCGGGCGCTGGGGACAGTTTGGCCCGGAATTGCTGCGGTTAAAAGATCGTCATCAGCGGGATTTCTGTTTCGGTCCGACTCATGAAGAAGTTATCACGGATCTGGTGCGTCACGAGGTGCGCAGCTATAAACAACTGCCGGTGAATTACTATCAGGTGCAAACCAAATTCCGCGATGAAGTCCGCCCGCGTTTTGGCGTGATGCGCGCCCGCGAATTTATCATGAAAGACGCCTATTCATTTGATGTCGATGAGGCGGGGCTACAACACAGCTACGCGCTCATGCGCCAGGCGTATGTACGGATTTTTGACCGTCTAGGTCTGGATTACCGCATGGTATTGGCCGATAGCGGAGCGATCGGTGGGGATCGTTCGCAAGAATTCCATGTTTTAGCCGCGTCAGGTGAAGACGTGATCGCCTTTTCCGACAGCAGCGATTACGCCGCTAATCTGGAAATGGCACCGACTTTCGCGGCCACCACTCCCCGCCCCGCCGCTCAAGCGCCCCTCAGCGAGATGGCCACCCCTGGTATTCATACCATCGCCGAGCTATGCCAGCATGCTCAGGTCAGCCCTGAGCAGACCCTGAAAACCCTGTTGGTGCAAGGCAGCGACGGCAGCCCGGTGGCCTTGTGTTTGCGCGGTGATCATGAGCTTAATCTGCTCAAGGCGGAAAAACTGCCGCACATCGCAACACCGTTGCAATTCGCCGACGCCGCAACCGTGCGTGCGGTGACGGGCAGTGACCCCGGTTCCATCGGGCCGGTCGGTTTAGCGATTCCGGTGATTGCCGATCATGCCGCCGTGGCGCTGGCTGATTTTATCTGCGGCGCCAATCGCGATGGGTTTCATCTCAGCGGGGTGAACTGGGGGCGCGATGTCGCCGAACCCGAAGCGGCGGATTTACGCAACGCCGTGGCCGGTGATCCCAGCCCCGATGGTCAAGGCCATTTGCAATTGGCGCGCGGTATTGAAGTCGGCCATATTTTCCAGCTCGGCACTAAATACAGTGCGGCTATGGGCGCTGAAGTACTGGACGAACAAGGCCACAGCCAGCCTATCCACATGGGCTGCTACGGTATCGGCGTCA
>SKOM01000108.1 GCA_007120095.1 Candidatus Competibacteraceae bacterium
ATTTGCTAGCATCTGAGATTGACTCGCGTGGGAACGCAACACCGGGCTAAGGCGGCATCACAGGATTGGCGCACAGATCACGAATCCCGCAGCTTGCACACTGAGGTTTACGGGCGGTGCATACATAACGGCCATGTAAAATCAGCCAATGATGGGCATGTTGGCGGTAGGCTTCAGGGACAACGGCTAACAGGCGCTGTTCGACGGCCAGTGGGGTGTTACCCGGTGCCAATCCGGTGCGGTTGGCGACCCGGAAGATATGGGTGTCAACCGCAATAGTGGGCTGGCCAAATGCGGTGTTTAATATCACATTGGCGGTTTTGCGTCCGACACCCGGCAGCGCCTCCAGCGCCGCTCGGTCTTGCGGTACCTGGCCCGCATGGCGCTGCAACAGCAATTCACAGGTCTGGATGATATGCCGTGCTTTACTGTTAAACAGGCCGATGGTGCGAATATAGGCCTTGAGGCCGTCTTCACCCAAATCCAAGATCGCAGTTGGAGTATTGGCCACAGCAAATAATCGAGCCGTGGCTTTATTGACGCTGATATCCGTCGCCTGAGCGGACAGCATCACCGCAATCAACAGCTCAAAGGGCGAGTTAAACCGCAGTTCAGTGGTCGGTTCGGGGTGAGCGGTCTGCCAACGCTGGAACAGCGTAACAATGTCCTCTTCAGTCATGGTGGCGGGCGAGTTTTTTCGCCTTAGCGCGAGCGACTGCGGCGGCAATCTCTGCCTTGCGGGTATCCTCGATCGGTTCGGTGACTGCCGTTTTATCCTGTTGCTGCTGGAGCCGATGCTGGCGGGCAGCATAACGCCTTTGAGCCAGATCGGCCTTGTGCGCCGTCCAACCCTGTGCGGGTTCTACGAGGTCAATGCAATCGACCGGGCAGGGCGGCAGACATTGCTGACAACCGATGCACTCGGCGGCGATGACTGTGTGCATTAACTTAGCCGCACCGACAATCGCATCGACCGGACACGCCTGAATACACCGGGTGCAACCGATGCACAGCGACTCATCAATCCGCGCGATGCGATAATCCGCCTCCTCAGGCTGGTAATCGGGTTCGAGTGTGGCGTGGCTCATCGTTGACTGGATTGTAACAGTAACTCGATCAAGGCTTTTTGGGCATGTAAGCGGTTTTCGGCCTGTTCCCACACACCGCTTTGCGGGCCGTCGATCACCTCAGCACTGACTTCCTGGCCGCGATAAGCGGGCAGGCAATGTAAAAACAGTGCGTCCGGCTTGGCCTGCGCCATTAACTCAGCATTGACCTGGTAAAGGGCAAATTGTTGAGCCCGCTGTTGCTTTTCCTGTTCTTGTCTCATGCTGATCCAGGTATCCGTGGTCACCAGATCGGCGTTTCGAACCGCTGCTGCGGGATCGTGCAGCAAGGTCAGCCGATCGGCATGCTGGGCACACAGCGCTCCATTGGGTTCAAATCCCAGCGGTGTGGCGATTCGCAGCTCAAAATCAAACACGGCAGCCGCTTCAATATAGCTGTTGCACATATTATTGCCATCACCCAGCCAGGCCACGGTGCGGCCTTGAATGGCACCACGCAGCTCGCTGAAGGTTTGCACATCGGCCAGCAGTTGACAGGGGTGATTATAATCGGTCAGGGCATTGATGACCGGTACCGCTGAGTGATCCGCAAATTCTTGCAGCTTGGTATGGGACGAGGTGCGTACCATTAAAATATCAACCATGCTCGAGATCACCCGAGCGCTATCGGCAATCGGCTCACCGCGACCGAGCTGGGTGTCATTGGGAGACAGGAAAATCGCCCGGCCACCCAACTGCGCCATGCCCGCTTCAAACGATACTCGGGTGCGGGTAGAGGGTTTTTCGAATACCATACCCAGGACTTTGTTCGGGAATAAGGCATGGGCGGTACCATGACGCTGCATGTGTTTGAGTTTGCTGGCCCGCTCAATGAGTTGGTCCGCTTCTTGAGCGTCTACATCGAGTAGAGATAGAAAATGGCGTAAGGTCATCGTTTCAGGCATTGGCTGACAAATAGGTATGTTAATGTGACGCGGCGTTTTGTGCAAAATCTCATAGCGGGATGTAGTCGTATGGTGGTCAGCCCAAGCGCATCACCCAAGGGTTGCAGTCCTGTGGCAACGCGTTAGACTAGATTACCTAAGTAAAATACTCAACTTTAGAAGGTGGTCAAACATGGACATCATGAAACACATCAAACAGCAGATAGAATCTAACCCGATCATTTTGTATATGAAGGGGACGCCGGAGTTTCCTCAATGCGGGTTTTCCAGTCAAACCGCGCAGGCGTTATTGACCACTGGTGCGCAATTTGCCTATGTCAATGTGCTGGAGCACCCTGATATTCGCCAGAATCTACCCCATTATGCGGATTGGCCCACCTTTCCGCAGCTCTATGTCAATGGCGAATTAGTCGGTGGCTGCGATATCGTTCTGGATATGTATCAAAACGGCGAGTTGCAGCAGCTCATTGATGGTGCTGCTCAATCTCAGGCGTAAGGTAAGCCAGATTAACCGAGTTGCGTTTCAAGTTTCCCCTGTGACTTAAAGCAGGGGAAACGCTTAAGACGGTTCATGGTGTGGCGGATGGTGGCTGAAGAGTTTGGCGAAATGCAGTGCCTCTTCAGCGGCCTTAATCAGCTTGTCTTGCATGAATTGCCCTACAGTCGAGGGTTGCATCCCGGCTATACCTATGCTGAGGGTTAAAATAGACGATGGAGTGGCAGCGGCATGGGGGATCGTTAATTTCTCCACAGCGCGGTTGGCGCGCTCTGCCACCAGTCTGGCATTATGTAGCGTCGTTTCGGGTAACAGTAGCATGAATGTATGTTCGCCGTAGCGGGCGAGCCAGTCTGCTGGTCGCTTAATAGTGCTGGCTAAAGCGGTCGCCACAGTGATTAGACATTGGTCAGCGGATTCCTGACCATAATGACCAATATATTGATTGAAATAATCCATTTCAACCAACACTACAGTAATTGACGAGCCATTGCGGTGCGCCCGCCGCCACTCACGTCCAAGTTCTCGATGCAGTGTTTGCACATTGGCCGTGCCAGTTAGAGCGTCAATTAAGGTCTGTGAGCGTAACCAGTCAGCCTGCCGTTTGAGCTTGAGATAATTATAAAGTCGTGCTCGCAGCACAGCGGAGCTGAGTGGCTGAGTGATTAAATCCGCTGCTCCCTTGCTGAGCAGTTGCTCGGCATGTTCCTGGCTGTGATTGTCGGTCAAAATCAGCGCCACAGTGTCATTGTTCCTAGGGATGGCGCGCAGATAGCGGATCAATTCAGTGCCCGGCGTGTCAATAATGACATCACCGAGCAGGGCTAGATCAACACGGTGTTCGTTAGCCTGATAGAGTGCGGTCTCGATATCCATGGCGAATAACAGGTTGCCATAATCTTCCAGCAGCGCATTAAGTTGCTCCAGAATTTCCGGATCGCTATGCACGACCAGTATATAGGGCTGAGATTCCAGTGTATTGGCTGGATTGTTCATGGAATCGAGCGCTTGAAATTGGAATTCATGATTCACCATTAGGTATTTACCCCGCGCTAGGGTTACCGATATTGTCGATAGGTGTAGCTTATATCATCAGTGAGACCACGTCGCCATGACGGATTTAAATTAAATCGGCGGCGACGTTTTCGGAGCCGTCTAACAAGATTCAATATGTGTCAGCTTAATGCGTAAAGTGTATACAGCTAATGATCGTATAGACGCACAGCTTTGTCACGATTATCTGACCAAGCAGAGGGTGCCAGTCTATGTGCAAGGCATGGATCTGCACGGTGCCGCTGGTGAATTGCCACCCGATTTGCCGGTGACAGTGTGGGTCGTCGATGACAACGATTATACAGCGGCGTTGCGACTGATCGAACGCTATCAAGCGCCACTGCCCCCAGAGGCGCAGGATTGGCGCTGTAGCCAGTGCGGAGAAACCATCGAGGCGCAGTTTGCCCTGTGCTGGAATTGCGGAGCGCCGAATCGCTCTGATTGATGAATGTAGGCTGCAATGGCTGGGATTTGCGCGGGCGGCGTCGGGCAAATGTAAGATGGATTTGCCTTGGTAATTCACCGGCTGCCATGGCGGTTTGCTGGCGCGAAACCGCCCGCTCTACTGTTCTGTGCTATCCGGAACGATCATGCGGCGGACTCGTCCCCGCATTTGTGCGCACCAGTTGGGGATTTGCGCGGCAGGCATGGGGCGGGCAATCGCATAGCCTTGGCCCCACTGGCAGCCCAGTTGCAGCAGCCGTTCACTGTGGGCGGCGGTTTCCACCCCTTCGGCAATCACTTTGCGCCGAAACGCGCCGGCCAGGCTGATGATGCCCTCCAGAATGGCCAGATCGTCCGGGTCATCCAGCATATCGCGCACAAAGCTTTGGTCGATCTTGATGGTCGCCACCGGCAGGCGTTTCAGGTAGCTCAGCGAGGAGTAGCCGGTACCAAAGTCATCCAGCGCAAAGGACACGCCCAGCGCCTGCCCGGCGCGCAGGGTTTCCGAGACCTGGGCGATGTCCTGTAAGGTGCTGGTTTCCAGCACTTCCAGCTCCAGATCGCTGGGTTGCACCTGAGGGTAACGGGCTAATGCTGCCCCTAGTTTGGCGATGAAATCGGTCTGGGCCAGTTGCAGGGCATCGATATTGACGCTCACCGGCAGCACCACACCGGTGGCCCGCCAGGCGCTGATCTGAGCCAATGCGGTCTCAATTACCCAATCGCCCAGATCAACCATCAGGGCGTGATTATCGATCAGCGGTAAAAACGCCCCTGGCGATAACAATCCGCGTTCGGGGTGTTGCCAGCGGATCAGCGCTTCGGCGCCGATCACCGTGCTGTGACCCATATCAACCTTGGGCTGGTAATAGAGCACGAATTCCTGGTGGGCGAGCGCCTGGCGAATGCGTTCGCGTTCTTCATGGTGATCGCGCTGTTTACGGTCATGCACGGCGTCGAAAAGATGATAATGGTTTTTACCGGCGAGTTTGGCCTGATACATGGCCTGATCGGCCTGGCGCAGCAGTTGATCGGCGTCGACCGGATCCGCTTGCGGGTAAACGCTTGCCCCGAGACTGGCCGAGACCTGTAAGCACCGCCCGTCGTTATCGTGCGGCTCGGCTGCTGCGTTGAGCAGTCGCTTTAATAAGGGCAGACAGGCACCGACACTGGGTAAATCATTTAACACCACCACGAATTCATCGCCCCCCAGACGGGCGAGGGTGTCGCCTTCGCGGAGAACCCGTCTCATTCGCTCAGCCACCGCCACCAGCAGCCGGTCACCCGCCTCATGACCATAGGTGTCATTGACAGTTTTAAAGCTGTCTAGATCCAGACAGGCCACCGCGATCTGCTCGCCGCGCCGCGCCGTTTGCGCCATCGCTTGACGCAACCGGTCAGCCAGCATAACCCGGTTGGGCAGGCCGGTAAGCGCGTCATAGTGGGAGATCTGTTCCAACTGTCGCTGGTGTTCTTTCTGTGTGGAGATGTCTGAAAACAGCGCGATGTAGTATTGCACCCGGCCCTGCGCATCGTACACAGTACTAATGGTCAGCAGTTCGGCATACACTTCACCATTTTTACGCCGGTTCCAGACCTCGCCCATCCAGTTGCCTTTAGTATGCAGTGTCTGCCACATCTGCTTATAGAACGCCTGGTTTTGGCGACCGGAATTCAGAATCCGCGGGTTCTTGCCGATCACTTCTTCACGGCGGTAGCCGGTAATGCGGGTAAACGCTGCATTCACATCGATAATATTGGCGTCAGCGCCGGTAATCGTGATGCCCTCGTTGGCGTGTTCAAACACGCTGGCAATCAGCCTTAATCGTTCTTCGGCCCGTTTGCGTTCGGTAATGTCAATACCCACAGCCTGATAGGAGATTACCGCATCCGAGGTATCAAAAAAGGCGCGAGTCATCCATTGCAGAATACGCTGTTGGCTGTCCTGAGCGATATAAATCTGCTCATGGCTTCCCAGAGGTTGTTGTGGGGTCAGTGTTGCCAGTTGTTGCCTGATGCGTTCCTGTTCCTCCGGAAAGAGCCAGTCAAAAAAACGTCGTCCCAGCAGAGCATCGGCAGGCAGGTTCGCCAGTTCAGCGAGTGCCCGGTTTACATAGGTCAACGTGCCATCCGGCAGAAAGGTACTGATACACAGTGGTGCGTCTTCCGAGAGTCGGCGGAATTGCTCTTCACGCTTGCGCACCTGATCGAGCAAGCGCCGCCGTTCCAGCATATTGCGCACCCGCGCCTGCACCACCGGCACTACCACCGGCTTGGCAATGAAATCATCTGCGCCCTGATCAAGCGCCAGCACCTGGGTTTCGGTGCGATCATCGGCCGTCACCAAAATCACCGGAATATCGCGTCCCCAATGACTGTGGCGCA
>SKOM01000056.1 GCA_007120095.1 Candidatus Competibacteraceae bacterium
ACAGCCGCTGAGCAACAGCGGCCATAGCACCGCTAACAGCAGTAGATACCGTCTATTAAGTTGCATTGTTACGCCCTCATGGTAATGGTTGATCAGTGAACCGTTGATTATAACGCTTCTTGTGTCCAGTCCGACATAGCCGCCAGGCGTTCGCCAGAGCTGATGGCGGCCTGATGCATTGTTTCGGGGTGCAAATACTGGTCAGCCACCCGTTTCAGATCGTCAAGACTGACGCTGAGTACCTGTTGGCGGAAGGCTCGCCGCCATTCCGGGGTACGCCCAAATTGTTCGGCAAAGAAGCTACTGATGGCTTCGCCGGCCGGGGAGCCGGGTTTATCAATCGCGCTGATCACACCGAGAATGGCTTCTTCCAGGCTATGCGCGTCATGATTGGCGCTCATCAGCCAGTCCACCGCTCCTTGGAAATCAGCAAAGGTTGCAGCCAGGCGGGGATCGCGGTAAGAAAACATGCGGAATGTGGCGCTATCCGGGTTATAACTGGCACCGCCGCCATAAGCACCCCCTTGTTCGCGGATGGCGCGGTGCAGATAGCCATTGCGCAGAAAACCACCCAGCACCATCAGTGCCGGGGCATCGGCATGATTCGGTTCCACGGCATCCCACGCAGCCGCGCAGAAGTTAACCTGAGTGCCCGTGCGCCAACCTTGGCGCACCCGGCCTGGTGGGGGGGCCAATGCAAACGGCGTGAGCGGCTGGGCGGGTGCCAAGGTGCTGAGCTTGGCGCTAAAGGTGTCACGGAGAGCCGCCTGCTGTTCAGCCTCGCCAACCAATAAAATATGGCGGGGTGCGGTTTGCAGTTGCTGGTGGATGGCGGTGAATTGCTCAGCCAGTGTGGCTAATGCCCCGGGGGTGTCCAGGCGATCATCTAAGGTTTTGAGGTGTTGCAGACCGGCCAGGCCGTCCCAGCGGTGAGCCATGGCGGCAATGGGGCTGCTACCGCTGGCCGCAGCCGTCATGGCTAAGGCATGACCCGCTCGGGTGACGCCCGCTTCACGAGCGGCACGGATCTGGGCGATCAGCTCACGTAGTCGAGGGAGTTCATCGAAGCGGGCCGTGCTTAAGGTTTCAAATAACAGTTCTGCCAAAGCAGCGTGTTTGCGTGCCAGGGCCTTGCCGGCAATGACCAATACAGCGCGATAATCGCGTTCGCTGCCGATGACGTTGCGAATCATGCACGAGGCACTGATACTACCGACATTAGCCGCTTGGTAGGCTTGCTGCGCCAGATAATCGCGGCCGTTACAACCCACTTCAGTGAGACAGGTGATGTACAACGGAAACACCGCTTGCAGTTCTGGATTAAGCTGGGGCAATTCCAACATGATTTCGCCGTAAACCATGCCGTTGGTGCCCCGCTCATAGCCGGTGATCGGGGTATGGTTGACGGTGTGTGTGGTGCCTTCGGGGATGTTCATATCCGGAGCCACATCGGCCAGCGTCACCCGTGGTAACTGCTCCGGATCATCCTGTTGATTCTGCCGCGCTAATAGCGCCTGAGCGCGGGCGACTAACTGTTGCCGATCGGCTTCCGTCAACTGCGCCGCACGTTGTTGTAACCGGGTTTGCTCGGCGGCGGCTTCAGCAGTGGCCAGTTGTGGATCGGGCTGCATGACTATCCGCACCCGATGGGGATTGTCCAATAATAAACGGCGCACCCGGTCGGGGATGAAATGGGGATCGCGGCTGTCATGGCGCAGTTGTTCTAAATGCGCGTCGAGATCGAGCGCCGCCACGGGGTCGCCACCGTGTATCGTCGGAGTCAGCGCTTCCATGATCAGTTGCAGCCCATAGGGAAAGCCATCGCCGCTGATCTCGCGCTGGCTGAGTTCCAGTTGATGGAGCATGGCCTCGACACTGTCGGGATCGACACCCTGTTCGGCTACTTGAGCTAGAGTATCGAGAATCAACCGCTCAACGGCGTCGGCCTGTTCCGGATCGGAACCTTCCAGACCACAGAAAAATGTCGTTTCGCGGTTGTTGGCCGAATAGCCGCACAGCGGTGAGGGCGCGGTGCCCAAGTCCGTGGTTTCCAGGGCACGGCGCAGTGGCGAACTGGCATTGTCCAGCAGCACATCGCTGAGCAGTTGAGTCTCCAGAACACTGTGCGCATCAGTGTTGGACTCTAATAACCAGCTCAACACGATATGGGTTTTGCGTTGAGTGTCTTCACCATCCACGGGGTAGTGAGTGACCACCCGTTGGGGTTCGCGGTAGCGTTGTTCATCAGGGATGCTGAAATCAACGTCCAGCGCCTGAAAACGGCTGAGCACCCGTTCCTCGAAGTGCTGCTGATGGTCGCTGGCGGGAATATCGCCATAGGTCATGAACAGGGCATTCGAGGGGTGATAGTGGCGGGCGTGAAAGGCTTTCAGATCCGCATGAGTCAGTTCCGGGATGACGCTCGGGTCACCGCCACTGTTGTGATGGTAGGTCACAGTCGGATACAGGTGGTGTTGCACCGCTTCGTGCAAACGGTTGGTGGGGGCGCTTAATACCCCTTTCATTTCGTTATACACCACCCCTTTGAATTGTAATTCAGATTCAGGATTGTCCGGTTCAGCGTATTCCAGCCGCCAGCCTTCCTGGGCAAAATCCAATTCATCCAGCAGAGGAAAAAATGCTGCGTCCAAATACACGCCAAGTAAATTATTAAAGTCTTTACGGTTTTGACTGGCAAACGGGTAGGCTGTCCAATCGGCTCCGGTGAAGGCATTCATAAAGGTGTTCAGCGAACGGCGAATCATCATAAAAAATGGATCGCGGACCGGATAGCGCTGACTGCCGCACAGGGCGGTGTGTTCGAGAATATGAGCGATGCCGGTGGAGTCTTGTGGTACGGTCAGAAAGGCCACGAGAAATACATTATTATTATCTTCACTAGCGAGGTGGATATGCCGAGCGCCCGTGACGCGGTGGCGATAGTCTTGCAAGGTCAGCCGCAGGGCAGGGATGCTGTGTTCGCGGATTAATTCAAAGGCTGGATGGTTCATAATACTCCTTGAGTTGGGTTGTATGGCGGAGAATACGGGAAATGATAACCGATGACATTTGACCATGTGGGTAGTGAAGGTTTCCTGCCCACCCTGGAAGTCTTATACCAGGCGGGTTGCATCAGCGATCTTGATTGGCATTTTACTCAACTGCTGAGTCACCGGGCGGGTGAGCATACCCCAGAAGTGGTGCTGGCCATCTGTTTGGTCAGCCATTGGACCGGAGCGGGTAATGTCTGTGTGCCACTTTCGGCGGTAGCCGAGCAGCCTGTATTCGTGCAAGACGGCGCTGAGACGGGAATCGTCGCACCGGCTTTGTCGGAGTGGGCCGCAGCACTGCGCCGCAGTCCGCTGGTCGGGCAACCCGGTGAATTTCAGCCGCTCATTCTGGATCATAACCACCGCCTGTACCTCTACCGTTACTGGGATTACGAACAGCGGCTGGCGGCACAGTTACTGGCGCGGGCTGAGCCAATGACTGCGGATTGTTTAGATTATCCACGTTTACAGACCGATTTGCACCAGTATTTTGGCCCAGCAGGGTCACGGCCTAACTGGCAGAAAATTGCTGCGGCCATGGTGGTACTGCGGCGTTTCAGCGTCATCTCCGGTGGGCCGGGTACGGGTAAAACCAGCACCGTCCTCAAAGTGTTGGCGTTGTTGTTGGCTCAGGCCGGGCATCAACCACCGGTGATCGCTCTCGCGGCTCCGACAGGTAAAGCGGCCGCACGGATGCAAGAGGCCATTACCCGATCAGTTCAGCAGCTTAACCTGCCGCCTGACTTGCAGCGTCTGCTGCCGGAACGCGCTCAGACGCTGCACCGGTTGCTCGGGCCATTGCCCGATGGGGTCAACTTTCGCCATCATCATGACAATCCCCTGCGGTTAGATGTTCTGGTTGTTGATGAGGCATCGATGATTGATCTGGCGCTGATGAGTAAGCTGGTCGATGCTTTACCTCCGACAGCGCGACTCATTTTACTCGGCGATAAAGACCAACTGGCTTCAGTCGAGGCTGGAGCCGTGTTGGGCGATATCTGTGGGCGAGTGCCAGGGTTTACCGCTGGATTTCGCCAGCAACTGGTCGATCTGACCGGGGAGACGATACCCGCCGGACGTGCCAGTGCATCACCGTTAAGCGATTGCGTGGTGCAGTTGCGTCACAGCTATCGTTTTGGTACCAACAGCGGCATCGGGCGTTTAGCCCGGGCGATTAATCAAGGTCACACCGAATCAGCCTTAGCCTTATTGCGGGATAAACCCCATCCCGAAATCCGCTGGCGCAGTCTCGGCGGTCAATCGGTCTCCGCCAAACTGGCGTTGCGCTTAGCCGAGGGGTTTGCCCCCTATTTACGCTTATTAGCTCAAGGCGCGGCGGCAGAAGAGGTGCTCGCGACTTTTGAGCGCTTCCGGGTGTTATGTGCCTTGCGCAATGGCCCGTTCGGGGTGAATGGCTTGAATCGGGCGATTGAGCGTGAACTCCAACGCCGCGGGCTGATTGCGCCACGTTTTACTCATGGCGATGGGCTATGGTATCGCGGGCGGCCGGTGTTGATTACCCGCAATGACGAGGCCTTGCAGCTCTATAATGGCGATATTGGGCTGGCTTTGCCCGATGACAGCGGCCAGTTGCGCGTAGTGTTTCCTGGTCAGTCCGGCGAGCTGCGCTGGCTGTTACCGACTCGTCTGCCCGAGCATGATACGGTGTTTGCCATGACGATCCACAAAAGCCAGGGTTCGGAATTTGATCAGGTGCTGATTATTTTGCCGCCAGAAGACCATCAGGTTTTAGGTCGAGAGCTGTTATATACTGCTATCACCCGCGCTCGCTGTGAACTCGAACTATGGGCCACGCCGCGCAGTTTTTCTGCAGCAGTCATCCGACGGGTGCAGCGGGCATCGGGTCTGGGCCAGAGACTCTGGCGGCGTAAGCGCTAAACAGATGAGTGCGCCTGCGCAAGATTATTGAATGCGACAAGGTGCATAAGGCAGGCAGCTTGGTTATGATGCCTGTCACTGATCCGCCTTATTCACGAGTTTAATTATGTTGCAAACTGCATCCAGACAACTTCACCTTTCCTCTCACGACCCCGTTTGGTCGCGAATCCGCTGTGAAGCGGCCGAAATGGTTACTGAGGAGCCGGTTTTAGCCAGTTACGTACATTCGATGATTCTCAAGCACGACGATTTGGAAAGTGCCTTGAGCTACCATCTGGCTCATAAGCTGGGCAGTGTCGAAGTCCGGGCCATGTTGCTGCGCGAAGTCTTTGACGAAGCCTATTATGCGGATGCCGATATTGGCGCGGCCACCCGTGCTGACATTGTTGCCGTTAATCAACGCGACCCGGCCTGTACCGGCTATCTGGAACCACTGCTGTATTTCAAAGGCTTTCACGCTTTGCAGGCGTATCGCATTACCCATTGGTTATGGCAACAAGGCCGCCAACACATGGCCTTATACCTGCAAAATCGGATTTCTGAAGTGTTCGCCGCTGATATCCATCCGGCAGCGCGTTTAGGACGCGGCATTATGATTGACCATGCCACCAGTGTGGTGATTGGCGAAACTGCGGTGGTGGAAGATGATGTGTCGATGTTGCACGAGGTGACCTTGGGCGGTACCGGCAAGGAAGGCGGGGATCGCCATCCCAAAGTGCGCCAAGGAGTATTGATCGGCGCTGGGGCTAAGATTCTGGGCAATGTCGAAGTCGGCGCGGGCAGCCGGGTGGGCGCGGGCAGTGTGGTACTGGATCCGGTACCGGCACATTGTACGGTAGCCGGTGTGCCCGCGAAGGTCATCGGCTGCGCCGGTTGTGATCGGCCGGCTGAGCGTATGGATCACCACATAGGTACCCAGCCATGACCCCGCGGGCTTATGGCAGTTGGCCTTCGCCAGTCACCGCTGATGCCATTGTTCAGGGCAGTGTGGGTCTGGGGGATATCGTGCTCGACGGTGCCGATACCTATTGGACCGAGGCGCGCCCCAGTGACGCAGGGCGGGTGGTGATTGTCCGCCATGTCGCCAATGGTGAGCGCGAAGAGTGCACCCCACTGGAGCACAGTGTGGGGTCGCGAGTGCATGAGTACGGTGGAGGCGCCTACACGGTCGCCGAGGGGATGATTTACTACGTTAATCTCCACGATCAGCAAATTTACCGGCAGCGCTTTGCAGGGCCTGCCGTGGCACTGACGGCGCAACCGAACGCCCGGTTTGCGGATTTATGCTGGGATGGCCAGCGGCGTCGGCTGTTAGCCGTGTGTGAAATTCACGCCGATCAGGGCGAGCCGGAAAATGTGCTGGTTGCGGTATCGGGCAAAGCCGATGGCTCCGAGCCGGTGGTGTTAGCCAGCGGCGCGGATTTTTACAGTTC
>SKOM01000147.1 GCA_007120095.1 Candidatus Competibacteraceae bacterium
AACCCAGTGGAACTGGGTCATCCTCGATGAGGCGCAAGCGATAAAAAACCCTGCGACCCGGCAAACCAAAACGGTCAAACGCATCCGGGGTGCAACCCGCGTGGCATTGACGGGTACTCCGGTCGAAAACCGCTTGGGCGATCTGTGGTCTATTTTCGATTTTATCAATCCCGGATTACTGGGCAGTGCGACCCGGTTTAAAGAATTTGTTAAAACGCTGACAACCGGTGAGCACACCCAGTACGCCCCATTGCGCAATCTGGTCGCACCTTATATTCTGCGGCGCTTAAAAACCGATTCCGGCATTGCCTCGGATCTACCCGATAAAACCGAGATGCAGGTTTATTGCGGGCTGAGCCGTCAGCAAACCGTGCTCTATCAGAAGACCGTAGAGGCCATGGCCGATGCTTTGGAGCAAACCACCGAGGAACCCATGAAGCGCCGTGGGCTTGTTCTGAGTACGCTGATGCGTCTCAAACAAATTTGCAATCACCCCAGTCAGCTCACCGGCGATGCGGTGTATGCGCCGGAAGCCAGTGCTAAATTCCAAAGACTGGGTGAGCTATGCACCGAAATTGCTTCACGAGGTGAAAAGGTTTTGGTCTTTAGCCAATTCCGTGAAATCACTGATCCATTGGCGGATTATCTCGCTACGGTATTTGGTCGTCCGGGCTTGCTGTTACACGGAGGGATTGCGGTAAAAAAACGCAGTGCACTGGTGGCCACGTTCCAGCGCGATGATGGCCCGCCGTTTATCGTGATGTCTATCAAAGCCGGCGGCACTGGACTCAATCTGACACGCGCCTCGCACGTTATCCATTTTGATCGGTGGTGGAATCCGGCGGTTGAAAATCAGGCGACCGACCGTGCCTTCCGCATCGGTCAGACACGTAATGTGTTGGTTCACAAGTTTGTGACCCGAGGCACTATCGAGGAACGCATCGACGAGATGATCCGCGACAAACAAGAAATGGCCGATGCCCTGCTCAAGTCAGGCGGAGCCGAAAAGCAGTTGACCGAAATGAATGATGAAGAACTGCTGCAGTTAGTCTCGCTGGATATTGAAAAAGCCGGTGCATAAGAAACAGGTGATTAATTCATGAGGCAATTATGAGACGCAAAAAACGCCGTGGCGGTTACAGTGCCTGGCCGGAATATGTCCCAGTTGCAGAACGCCGCGCCCAAGCTAGGCGTAAAACGGAAAAGCTTAAAAAACAGGGTCAAGCCATTTATCCTGTGGAGATCGAGGGGCGCACTATCGCTCGCAGCTTTTGGGGCAAAGGCTGGTGCACCCATCTCGAATCGTTCGGGGATTACAGCAATCGACTCCCGCGGGGACGCACTTATGTCCGCAACGGCTCCGTCTGTCATCTAAGCATCGAAAAAGGCAGCATCGTTGCCTTAGTGGCCGGCTCCAGTGTCTATAACGTCAAGGTCGATATTCAGCCGCTGAAACACACCGCATGGGATGCCATCCAAAAACGCTGTGTTGGCAAAATCGGCTCGCTGATTGAGTTGCTCCAAGGCAAGCTGTCCGATGAAATTATGCAAACCGTGACCGATCCTGAACACGGTCTGTTCCCCAAGCCCGGTGAAATCCACTATACCTGCGACTGTCCCGACTGGGCCGGTATGTGCAAGCACATCGCCGCTGTGATGTACGGCATCGGTGTCAGACTGGACGAAAAACCCGAATTACTTTTTGTGCTACGCGGTGTGGATCATCAGAAACTGCTCAGTGCTGAAGCAGCAGTCGGAAGCATCACCGGCGAGGGCAATCGTAAAAACCGGCGGCGTCAGCTTTCGACGGATCATATTTCCGAGGTATTTGGTGTCGAACTGGATGAACCATCTGAACAAGCGGATCACCCGCCTGCCACGAAAAAACGCTCAACAACCCGCACCCGTGTCAAAAAGCCCAGTAAGAAAAAACCGGTCTTCACGCCGACCGGTGCAAATATCATCAAGCTCAGAGAGCAGCTAGGGCTGAGCAGAACAGAATTTGCCCACGAGATCGGCGTCGCGCCTACCACGGTCGCCGACTGGGAAAGAACACTAGGTGTTGTCACACCGCGGGCAAAAAACCGAGCCGGACTACAACGTCTGCACGACGCTTTGCACGAGAAATAGGTAATAGCCACACGGACATGCCCATACATTCCGCCCCTGGAGCAGATTTATGGCTCATGTGGTTTGTGTTTAGCGGATATTTTCGTTGTTATAGGGGCATCCTCACCTGTTATAACCGGCTTGCCGTCTTTCCAAGTGACGGCGTAATGACCCAGACGGCACTTTTTTTCCAGTGTCTTGCTGATGGCCTGACGGAGTGATTCCAACTGTTGTTGACCTTCCGGGGATGGGATGCTTTTTCGTTTGATGTTCATTGGTTGGCCTGCTCAAGCAGAAGCTGATAGTAGTCATCATGCACGATATCGCGCTCCAAGCCCCTCTGCTCGAAGACCAGCACCGGGCTTTCTCCATCGTTCATGAAACAGGTGCAGCTATCGACACGACGGCTAAAATCGATCAAAAGATGGCGCAGACTACGAGGAAAGCGCCGCTCGATGTCCGCCGGTGGAATGTTATGTCCGCCATGGGCGACCCGTTCGACCACCCGCAGTTTTGACATCTCGACGCTGGGTAGCGCTAGATAGATCAGATCCACGCACCAACCATCGGCACGCAACCGCTCTATCAGTCTTAGATAGGTGCGCCCCGCTAAAGTGGTTTCAAATGCGAAAGTTTCACACTCCGCGATACATTCCTTGATCCTCCGCAGAAAGATGCGACTGGCGGCGAGTATTTCACGCTCCGGCGCTAGCGGCGAGAGGCCGGAGGCGATCAAATCAGCATTAATGAAACGGGTACAGCCTATTTGGGGCAGGTAGTCCAGCGCGAAGGTGGTTTTGCCCGCGCCGTTAGGGCCGGCGATGATGAAGAGCTTCTTCTCGCGCCCCCTGCTCATACCCGTATGGCCTCCTCGGAGTGAGTCATGGATGACGAATGATCCACCAGCGAATCGCCATGCCCCAAATGTTCGCTTATTCCCATTGATTCGGTACTCTGACCACTACCGTTTGCGGTCGGCGTGCCGGGTCAAAGGCATAGGCCAATAGATGTTCAGCGATAAACTCTTCGGTATTAAACTGGTTATTGGCTTTAATCTGGTGAAAGCGCTCAACGAAAGGGAAACGTTCTGATGGGGTTGAGCGAATAGTGGCTTGCATTTCGGTATCAACCACGCCGGGAGCCACAGCGTACACCCGCAGCCCATACTCGGCTTCTTCTGCGGCGACAGCCTCACTGAAGCGCTCTACGGCGGCTTTGCTGGCACAATAGGCACTCCACCCCGGATAACCGCTTTGGGCGGCACCGGAGGACATATTGATCAGCACACCGCCGCCGCCGTGCTGGTGGCGATGGCGCACAAAGGTTTGGCTGCCGTGCATCACTCCCATGATATTAATATCCAGCAAGCGCTTGAAATCGGCAGGGTCGATATCGCGCATCAGGTTAATCGGGTCGAGAACACCGGCATTATTGACCCAGAGATCAATCGGCCCGTAATGGGCGGCAATCCCATTGGCAAACCGCTGCACCGCTTGCGCATTGGTCACATCCACAGCACCGGCCACACAGTACACCTTGGGCGCGACAGGCATTTCCGGTATGCGGCGGGCGCATATACCCAGTTTCATCTCATGGCGGGCGAAAACCGTGGCCATGCCCGCCCCGATGCCCCGACTTGCCCCCGTAATCACGGCTACTTTATTGCTGTATTGCATGTTTTAACCTCCGTGCTATCGCACCGTTCAGCAGCGGCTAGGGGCGTCTTACAGTGTAGCGCATTATAAGATTGAGTACGATGAGTCACCACCTGCACTACCAGCGACCAGGTGATATATGCTAATTTGCCATGGACAAATCTAACTCCAAACATACTTGCAGACCGGGGTTTCTCGCGCAAAACTGATGAATGACAAACATGGAACAATAGCGGTCAATGGTGCGCCCGATCCAATCCTCACGGCACTGCTGCAACATTCCACCCCTCAGCATCCCACGCTGTGGTTCGCTGATGAGCAGTTTCAATCGATTGATCCCGCCTGGCTTGATCACCCAACCATCCAAGTCATCAGCAACCGCTACGATGTTTGGCAAAGGTTTACTCAACAAGGCATTAATGCGCAATTCAGCGATTTTGTCATCAAGGACTTACCGCCCGCAACCCCACAAAAAGTGTATCACCGCATCGCCAAGGAAAAACCCGTCGTCCACCATGTGATTAATCAAGCCGCCAGCCTGTTGGCCCCAGGAGGCGAGCTGTGGCTGGCCGGAGCCAAACGGGAAGGTATCCGCACCTATTGTGCTAAAGCGGCGGCTTTATTCGGCACGCCCGCAGAGGTGCACAAACAGGGCATGGCTTATCTGGGGCGGATTGTGCGTAGCACCCAACCCGCCGGGCCGACACTGGATGACAACGACTACCCACGCTTACGACCGATCGCCACAACCCACGGCATGACCTTGCTGAGTAAACCGGGGCTATTTGCCTGGGACAAAATAGATCGCGGCAGCGCGCTGCTGGCCGAGCAATTACCCGACTGGCTGCGCCGTCTGCGCCCGAAACATCTGGTGGATCTGGGCTGTGGTTACGGTTATCTGGCCTTGATGGCACATCATCACGGTGTAGAACCGATTGTCGCCACCGATAATAACGCAGCCGCCCTGCTCGCCTGCCAGGCCAATTTTGCCGCCCAGGGCGTGAACGGTACAGTGGTGGCCGGCGACTGCGGTGATGGCCTTGATCAGCGTTTCGACGCCCTGCTGTGTAATCCGCCGTTCCATCGCGGGTTTACCCATCACGGTGATCTCACCGAGCAGTTTCTGGCCGCCATTGCCCGGCTGCTCAGCGCTCGGGGACGGGCCTTAGTGGTGGTTAATCGTTTCATCCCTGTGCTGCGCCTGGCTGAAAAACGTTTTCGCCGGTGCCGTCTTTATGCTGAAAATTCAAGTTTTCAGGTGTTTGAACTGGGTTTATAGTAGGGGCGGTTCGCGAACCGCCCCTACTTAAGGCGGTTTGCTGGCGCGAAACCGCCCTACCGTTCGGATATTTGATGAATAGGAATCCCTGTGTCCATTGATATTGCCTATCTTTTACCCTTATTGCTGGCTATGCTGGCTGCCGGTGCGGTGGGCGGCGTACTGGCCGGGCTGCTCGGAGTCGGCGGCGGTTTAGTCATCGTGCCGGTGCTTTACACCACACTGAACCTGTTAGCCGTTGCCCCTGAGCACAGCATGCACATCAGTGTCGCCACTTCGTTGGCCACCATCATCCCTACGTCGATCAGTTCCGTCCGCGCTCATCATCAACGCGGGGCGATTGACTGGGCGCTGGCACGGCGCTGGGGGGTATGGATCATGCTGGGGGCGATTCTAGGCGGTATTGCCGCCCGTTACTTGGGTGGCATCGTATTGACGCTGATTTTTGCCTGCGTCGCCTTATCGGTCGCCCTGTTTATGGCGGTACGCCGCGAGGGCAGCTACTGGCGCGAGCAACTCCCCAGCGGACCGGGAGGCACGCTGATCCCCGTAGGCATCGGTGGAATCTCTACGCTGATGGGCATCGGCGGTGGCTCGCTGACAGTGCCGACCTTATCGGCCTGTCGTTATCCAGTGCGCAATGCCGTCGCCACCTCAGCATTTTTTTGATTATTAATCAGCTTACCCGGCACCATGACCTTAATCATCAGCGGCTGGGGTGTACCAGGACTGCCGCCGTTTAACCTCGGCTATGTCAGTGGGCTAGGTTTTGCAGTCATAGCGCCGATGACTCTACTGTGCGCCCCGCTTGGAGCGAAAATTGCCCATAGCATCCCGCCACAATGGTTGCGTAATTGTTTTACGCTGTTTTTATTGATCACAGCGACCAAGATGTTTGCCAGTGCGCTGGGCTGGGTTTGAGCGCTGAGCGACGTACTTATCTCGGTACCAGCGCAATTGACCAGCTCGCTACTGCCGATGCAGTAATGGCCGATGCGGCAAGCACAATGGGTTTTGATGTGGCACGGTTTTAGCCCGCGTAGCAAATCAACCCGCATTTCTCCGAATACGCTACGCTATTCGGAGCTACAGGTTCAGTGCGTCTGATTCGATCGCAGCGTCTTGACTTCGGTCAGGGTGAGTCCCGTCACCTGGGCAATCTGCTCATCGGTGAGCATACCGAGTGTGAGCAGGTTAATCGCCGTCTGACGCTGAGTATCCTGCCGACCCTCCTGCCGCCCTTTCTGGCGCTCCTGCTCGACCCACTGTTCAAGATTCTCTGCTAACATCGCTTTGTCCTCCACCACACTGTTGATCGGATCGACATTCACCTCGGC
>SKOM01000067.1 GCA_007120095.1 Candidatus Competibacteraceae bacterium
CTGGGGTCAAAGAAAAACTCGCAACGCCCCCAACGGTTGCCCGGTGTGGGCAACTGACGCCACCACGGGTAGTCACTGCCACTGCGAGCCAAGAATTTAACCCGAATAGGATCAGTATCGTGTACCTCAGACATGCGGATCGAATCCTAATAAGCGGCGAATATGGGCGGCAACATGCGGGGTGTCATCAATCGGTACGTAATCCCAGCGCGCCAGCGGCCCGCCGGTAAACACCTGCGTCACCCCTTCGCGGCGTAATTCATCATGAAACACCTGCAAACGCCGTCCGTAATGAGGCAAGTCAATAATATATACAGGTTTTCCGGTGGAACAGGCTTCTGAGACCATCGACGCCGAATCCCCGGTCACCAGCAGGGTATCGGCCAGTCCCAGCAGGGCAAAATAGGGATTATCGCCGCTACCGTCCCAGAACTCATGCGGCACATCGCCCAGTGCGCGCCGCAACGCTGCGCTGTTTTCGCTGCCGGTGCGCCGTGACGGGGTAATCGCCAGGCCGACCCCTTGGGTCAGAACCAGAGCGCGCAGTTGCTGGCCTATCGCCGTACTCAGGGCGGGTGTGAGGCGACAATGGCGGTTGGAACCGCCGATTAACACCGCCACCAGCGGTCGAGCTAAGGCGGCAAAACGGCTGGCCTGCTGTTCAGCCGCCTGGGCCAGTTTGGCCGCCGTGATCCGATGCAAGGCTCCGCGGGTTGGCAGCACATTCGGCCCGGTTAATCCATCATGGCGTGGCGGTACCACCAGATCAAAATACCGCGGTGGAATCTGTGGATCTTGTAGATGCACGGTGAATGTGCGCCCGGCACTGGCGCGACGAATCGCAATCGATACTCCGGCGCTGCGCCGCCCGCTGGTAATCAGCACATCGGGCCACGGTGGAACAATGGGATCACTGGCGACGGTGAGCTTGCTGAACACCGCAGGACAGCGATGCGCGGGCAGCCACCGCCAAGGACGACGCACGCCGATGGTTTTATGCTCACCCGGCCAACCCAGCGCCTCGGCTAAGCCAAGGGCCTGATTGGTCATACCGGCCTCGCCGGTGGTCATTGTCCAGCACCAGGGTGAATTCATGCCTGATCAAGCGCCTGTTGCAACTCGGCCAGGCTGGTACACCGCGTTTGACATTTGCCGTGTTGGTAAAGATACGCCACACCGGTATCCACTGGCGCACACTCGGCTAGCGTCTCGGGTAAGACCTGGGTATCGCTTGGAATGGCCAACACCAGCCGCTGTGGGGCGTAATTGCTTCTTACGGCTTGCTGCCAGGTTTGCAGTTCATCCGTCACAGCGCGGATCACCACCACCTGACTGGGAAAGTAATACTCTTCCAGCGCCAATAACAGGCCATTACATGCCGCCGGATTGCATTCGATATTCGGCCAGGCGTATTTCAGCGTCCTCTCGGCAGCCAGTGGCAGTGCTAAGCCACCGCTCAGGTGCGCCAGCCGCAACAGATTGTAAGCGACGACGCCATTGGCCGCCGGTAACGCCTCGTCTTGCAGCGGCCGCCAGCGCGCGGGCAGCGCTTCATGCTTTGGGCTGGTGAAATAAAATCCGCCCGTCTTGCCTGGCTCCTGGAACTCTTCCAGCAAAATCGCACTGATACGCAAGGCGTGCTGGTAATCCTGGTTACGCCAGCGAGTTTGCAGCCGTTCTAATAAGGCCTCGAGCAACCAGGCATAGTCATCGAGAAATGCCGGCGGGTACAGCGACCCCGCTTGATAGCCGGTCCGCCAGTGTCCCTGATACCAACAGTGCCGATGAAGACTCTCCAAAGCACGATCAGCAGCCTGGATAAGCGACTCACGTCCCAGCAGGCGTCCGGCTATCAGCAGTCCGCGAATCGCCAAGGCGTTGGCTGCCGTCAGCACGCAGGTATCCACCTGACCGGATTCACGGTCACGCGCCGTGGCAAAACAGCCGTCGGGCAAGCGCAAACGTTCCACTAACCAAACACCGAGACGCTCGGCCACATGACGCAGTGGTGCACATTGCAGCGCAACACCGGCCTGGGCGTACATGGCCAGTAATTGAGCATTGTCACTCAGGGTCTGTTCGCTATCGGGCTGCTGCCAGTCGCTGTGGTGGGCATAACGCGAAAACCCGCCATGGGAGTCGCGCAACGGGCTGTAGGCCATCCGCTCCAGCGTCACACTGAGCATTTGCAAAGCGTGCTGATCGGGTCGGCTTTGATTCCGGCTATGCAGTCCGTGGCGCAACAACCGCTCCAACACCGCAACCTGGGGAAATTTCGGAGCCGTAGCAAAACCGCCGTTATTGGCATCGTAATGTTCACCCAAACGCTGAATCACCGCCGCCAGCGGGCCGGCATGCAGGGCATAACCCGTGCGCCCTTGACGCGGCGATGGCCCGGCCCTCAGCGCCTCACCAAGTTGGGCGTTCTGTGTTTCCACCTGGGTACGTTGCTCGGCAAAAAAATCGGCTAACCGGGAGAGTAATGCCGCCAGCCCCGGCCAGCCATGTTGCGCCTGAGGTGCCACATAGGTCGCCCCAAAAAACGCCAGACCGTCATGGGGATTCAGCAGCATATTCAACGGCCAACCGGCATTATGACCATACAGCAGCCGAAAAGTCTGTTGCTGCAGGCGGTCGATATCGGGGCGCTGGTAGCGATCGACGCGGATACAAACATAGCGCTGATTGAGCACGGCAATGACCTGCGGATCAGCAAAGCTGTCAGCATCCATCAGCTGGCAGCGGCGACAACTCGGATACCCGATGGACAGAAAAATCGGTTGTTCCAGCTGTCGCGCCTGTGCCAGCGTCTCGGCCTGCCAAGGCTGCCACACAATGTGCGTATCAGCCATACCGGTCTGTGAAGAGGGCGAAGGCTGCATTAACAATTTCTATTGGCGTATTAAGCATCATCATCAACGGTTAAGTGTAAATCATAGAGCGCGGCCAAAGCGACTGCCCTGGCCCAAGGAACGTGCAAGCGTCCTTCAACATAACCACGGATGAGGGTAAGCGCCCATTCAAGACGCTCGTCATCTAATACTCTCAGATCGGCCAACCGCCATAACCGTTCCCCATCAAGGTAGGTGCTGGCATACACTGCCGCCAGCGCCCGGGCCGAGTGTGAACCACGCGCCTCCCCCGTACACCACCGATAAACCAGCCGCTCCGCTTGAGCCGGGCTGAGCATGGTCTTGGCGGAACCCGCATAGTAAGGTGTTATTAAACGTTGATTATCCATCAGATTCGTGTGACAAACCTCGCAGTTCAAGGCATGTACATTATTCGACACCAGGATGGCATCACTATACCGGTAACAATAGCCGAGAATTTGCCAAATGCGAGACTTTTCTCAGCAGCACTGAGTCAGGGTGCTCACTGAACCTGTCGCAATGGCCAAAGCTGTTGGGCTTCGGCCAAGACAAAACGGCTAAATGCTTCAGCCACCGGCGGCAACCATTTATCGCGTCGCCATACCAAGTACCAGTGACGCATCAGCGGAAAACCTTCAACATCCAGTACCACCAGACGCTGGGTTGCAAGTTCCAGCTCCAGGGTGTGCAGCGAGACCACACCCAGCCCCAGCCCTACGGCCACCGCCTGGCGAATCGCTTCGTTGCTTGATAACTCCATGCGGGTTTTCAGACTCACACCATGGGCGGTAAAAAACCGTTCCATCGCAGTGCGGGTGCCCGATCCCTGTTCACGGATTAAGAAAATATCGTTGCTGAGTTCACTCAGCGCGACCCGTTGCTGCCCCGCCAGGGGATGATCTGGAGCCGCAATCACAACCAGTGGATTGTCCATGAAACGTTCGCGCAGCAAATAAGGCTCATCCGGTGGCTTACCCATGATGACGACATCCGTTTCGTTGTTCGCTAATTGTTCCACGACCCAACGGCGATTAGACACATCCAAGCTAAAACTGATACCGGGATGCAAACGACAAAAACGCGCCAGCAGTAAAGTCGCAAAAGCATTGGCGGTGCTCGTTACCGCAAGACGCAGTGTACCAGCTTCACCGCTGCGCAGCGCTGTGAAAAAACCGTGCATCTCCTCAAGCTGTTCGGCAATACGCTGACTGTAGCCGACCAGCGCCTGGCCAGCTCCGGTGAGCTGCACCCGCTTGCCAATCTTTTCAAATAATGGCAACCCTAGCGTTTCTTCTAACTGGCGAATTTGCATCGATACCGCAGGTTGAGTCAGGTACAACACTTCACTGGCACGCGTGTAACTCAGATATTTAGCCACGGCGCGAAAAACCTGTAATTGGCGCATCGTAATGTTCATCAGGAATAACTTATGTTCTGCATAAAAATAATCTGTTTTTAATTATCGTTAGATTAAGCCATGCTATATCGTGTAGGCAATACACACCCAACCTGGAGCGATATAACAATGAGTGATACCTTAACCGGAACAGAACGCTATAAGTCCGGTGTGATCCCTTACAAGAAAATGGGCTACTGGGAACCCGATTATCAACCCATAGAAACTGATGTCATTTGTTTATTTCGCATCACACCCCAAGAAGGAGTAGACCCTGAGGAAGCCGCCGCCGCCGTGGCCGGTGAATCGTCCACCGCAACGTGGACAGTGGTCTGGACTGATCGCTTAACCGCTTGCGAACGCTACCGTGCTAAAGCGTTTCGAGTCGATCCCGTCCCCGGCAATACCGAACAGTTTTTTGCTTATATTGCCTACGATCTTGATTTATTTGAAGAAGGCTCCATTGCCAACCTGACCGCGTCGATTATCGGTAATGTGTTTGGCTTTAAGGCGGTGAAAGCCCTACGACTGGAAGACATGCGCCTGCCGGTGGCCTATATCAAAACCTTCCCCGGCCCGGCCACCGGTATTGTGGTGGAACGCGAGCGCCTGGACAAATACGGCCGCCCGTTGCTGGGCGCGACGGTTAAACCCAAGCTCGGTTTATCTGGTCGCAATTATGGCCGCGTGGTTTACGAAGGTCTCAAAGGCGGTCTGGACTTCCTCAAGGACGACGAAAATATTAACTCACAACCGTTTATGCACTGGCGCGACCGGTTCCTGTACGTCATGGAAGCCGTCAACAAAGCCAGTGCGGCTACGGGTGAAGTCAAAGGCAGTTACCTGAACGTCACCGCCGGCACCATGGAAGAGATGTACCGCCGGGCCGAGTTCGCCAAAGAACTCGGTTCGGTCATCATTATGATCGATTTGGTCATCGGTTACACTGCGATTCAGTCCATGGCCAAATGGGCGCGGGACAACGACATGATTCTGCACCTGCACCGTGCGGGCCACGGTACCTACACCCGGCAGAAATCCCACGGCATCAGTTTCCGGGTGATCGGCAAATGGATGCGCCTGGCCGGGGTCGATCACATCCATGCCGGTACCGTGGTCGGTAAATTAGAAGGCGACCCGAATATGGTGCGCGGTTTCTATGACGTTTTGCGCGAAGACTATGTCAAACAGAATCTGGAAAACGGTGTGTTTTTCGATCAAGACTGGGCGTCGCTGAATAAAGTCATGCCAGTGGCCTCGGGCGGTATCCATGCCGGCCAAATGCACCAGTTATTGGTTTATCTGGGTGAGGACTGTGTATTGCAGTTCGGTGGGGGCACCATCGGCCATCCTGACGGCATCCAGGCAGGGGCGATTGCCAACCGGGTTGCGCTGGAGTCCATGGTGCTGGCGCGTAACGAAGGCCGCGACATCTGGAATGAAGGCCCAGACATTCTGCGCCAGGCCGCCAAGCAGTGCAAACCGCTGGAAGTGGCCTTGGAGCTGTGGAAAGACATCACCTTCAATTATCAATCAACCGATACTGCGGATTTTGTCCCGCTGGAAACAGCTTCGAGCTAAGGAGACACGCTTCATGATTACCCAAGGTACGTTCTCGTTTCTGCCCGCACTCAGTAACGAGCAAATTCTTAAACAACTGAAATACTGTATCGACCAAGGCTGGGCGGTGAATGTGGAGTACACCGATGATCCCCATCCGCGCAACACCTATTGGGAAATGTGGGGCCTGCCAATGTTTGATCTGCGCGATCCGGCCGGCATTTTAATGGAGATTAACGACTGTCGCAAAGCTCATGGAGAAAGCTATATCCGGGTTTCAGCCTTTGATAACACTAAAGGCTGGGAGAGTATCCGGTTGTCATTCATCGTCAACCGTCCCAGCGTAGAGCGCCAATACCGCTTAGAGCGAACCGAGGTGGCCAGTCGCCAGCAACGTTACGCCATTCGTTAAGGCCTACCCTATGACTGAACCCGCTGAACCAGTACCTGATAGCGTCAATCTCGACGCTGAACGTCAAGGCTCCGGGATCGACGCCGTACTCGACCAGCTCGACACCGA
>SKOM01000241.1 GCA_007120095.1 Candidatus Competibacteraceae bacterium
CGCTGCTCCAGACACTGCCGGGCGCGCTGCTGCAAGTGTTGCGCCGTACTTAATCCCGCCGGTACCGGCGAATCGGGTAATAAGCTGTGACCGAGGTCAAATTGCAAATTACAGCGCCGCGCAATCTCAACACTATTGGCTAAGGCTTCGGGCACATCAGCGAATAATTCGGCCATTTCTGCCGGGCTGCGTAAATACTGCTCGGCACTGTAGTCTTTCGGCCGGTTGGGATCGGCCAGAATCTTGCCTTGGTGAACACACACCCGCGCTTCGTGGGCTTCAAAGTCTTCAGCAGCTAAAAAGCGCACATCATTGGTGGCCACCACCGGCGTATCGCTGGCCAAGGCTAACTCGATAGCCGCATCAATATAACCGGCTTCACCCGATCGTCCCGTGCGGCTCAGCGCTAAATAGAACCGCTCAGGGAATAAACACTGCCAGTCATCCAGACAGCGGCGCGCTTGGTCGGCATGCTGGTTCAGCAACTGGCGGCCGATTTCGCCGTCGCGACCACCGGATAAAGCAATCAACCCTTCGGTAGCGCCTTGCAGCCAGGCATAATCGGTGATCACCTGGTCACGCTGCCGCCCGGCTCGGTAACTCTGGCTGATTAAGCGACTTAAATGCTGATACCCTTGCTGGTTGGCGCATAGCAGCACCAGGCGACCGGGGGGTTCCTGGTCACGCTGCACCCATAATTCACAACCGATCAAGGGTTTAATACCTGCAGCGAGTGCCGTTTTATAGAATTTGACCGCCGCAAATAAATTGCACACATCGGTGATGGCTACGGCGGGCATATGCATGGCCCGTGCTTGTTGGATCAGCGGCTTAATGCGGACGATGCCATCAACCAGTGAATATTCGGTATGCAGTTGTAAATGGACAAAACCAGGGTTCATCAGATTGCACTCGCACTCAGCAGACGCCGCACCGGGGCGAAACTGCGCCGATGCGCCGGGGTCACGCCAAAACGCTGTAGAGCCGCTAAATGGTCACGGGTCGGATAACCTTTATGGCGTTCAAAACCATATTGAGGGTATAGTTGAGCTAATTGTAACAACTCCGCGTCCCGAGTAGTTTTAGCTAATATGGACGCCGCGCTGATGGCTGCGACATACCGGTCACCGCCGACCACCGCCTCTGCAGGACACGGCAAGTCGTGGGGAATCCGATTACCATCAATGAGCACCTGCCGGGGAGCAGGATCCAGAACGGCCACCGCCCGCCGCATGGCCAGCAAACTGGCTTGCAGGATATTGAACTGGTCGATTTCAGCGACATTGGCGGCAGCCACCGCCCAGGCCAGTGCCTTGCCTTTGATTAGAGTGGCCAGATAGTCGCGCCGGGCGGCGCTCAGTGTCTTAGAGTCCGCCAAGCCAGCAATCGGACGTTCCGGATCAAGAATAACGGCGGCGGCGACCACCGGCCCGGCTAACGGCCCCCGCCCGGCTTCATCAACGCCCGCGTACAACAAGCGGATCAGCGGATAATACCACGCTCGGAACGGCGCAGAAAATCTTGTAGCAACGCAATCCGGGAACACTGCGTCACCAGCGGCTGCATGTCTTCCACAGCCTGTTCTACGCGAAGATCAGAGCGATAGAGCAACCGGTACGCCTGACGCACGGCCGCAATCTCAGTGGTGGTAAACCGATGACGGCGCAACCCTTCGACGTTAATCCCGCGCGGTTCGGCACGATAACCCGAGGCCATAACAAAGGGCGGCACATCCATGTGAATACCACAGGCAAACGCACTAAAACTGTACTGGCCGATATGGCAAAACTGTGTAACCAGGGCAAACCCACCGAGAATGGCATAATCGTCCACATGGACATGACCGGCTAGCGAGGCATTATTAGCCAGTATGGTGTTATTGCCGACCCGGCAATCATGGGCAATATGGACATAGGCCATGATCCAGTTATCATCGCCGACGCGGGTCACGCCCTGATCTTGAACCGTACCCCGGTTAATCGTGACAAACTCGCGAATGGTGTTGCGATCCCCGATATCCAGCCGAGTTGACTCGCCGCCATATTTTTTGTCTTGTGGCTCCTCGCCCACCGAAGCGAATTGAAAAATACGGTTATAACAACCGATACGCGTTGGGCCGTTAATCACGACGTGCGGGCCAATCCAAGTGTGTTCATCAATCTCAACATCGGGGCCGATAATACTGTAGGGACCGACGCTGACGGTGGTCGCCAATTGCGCCTTAGGGTCCACTATGGCCCTTGGGTCGATCATATATCAGCACCGCGCTTAGCACACATCAATTCAGCGGTGGCAATCACTTTATCGCCCACGCGGGCCTCACCGATGAAACGCCCTATACCACTACGAAACCGCTGCATGTGCACTTCTAGCCGCAGTTGATCACCAGGTTCTACGGGGTGCTTGAAACGCGCTTTATCGATACCGACAAGATAAAACAACATCTCGCGATCGGCTTCACGCTCACCGCTGCGAAAAGCCAAAATCCCTGTCGCTTGCGCCAAAGCTTCGATAATGAGCACTCCGGGAAATATGGGGCGCTGCGGGAAGTGACCTTGAAAACACGGTTCGTTATAGGTCACATTTTTCAGGGCCACCAGAGAGTGGTAAGGCTCGCAGCTCACGACCCGGTCAATCAGCAAAAACGGATAACGGTGCGGCAGATAATCCATGATGGCACGGATATCCATTAATGGATTGTTATTGTCCTCGGTCACGCTTTGTCTCCATGTACTGTTTTTTCGAGAATACCGATCCGCCGCACCACATCTTCAATGCGACGCAAACGACTACGAATCCGGTTCCACGTCAGCGTTGGCTCAGCCGTTAACGCCGAAGAATACATGCCGGCTTGGGTAATCGATTTTGAGACCCCTGTCATACCGGTGATCACAACCCGATCAGCGATTTCCAGATGGCCGCTGATACAGCTTCCGCCGCCAATCATGCAATACTGACCGATTCGAGTGCTGCCACCGATCATCACGCCGCCAGCAATGGCCGTATGGGCACCAATCTGCACATTGTGACCGACTTGGATTTGATTATCGAGCTTGACTCCCTCTTCCAACACCGTATCATCCAAAGCTCCCCGATCGACCGTGGTGTTGGCTCCAATTTCCACATCATCACCAACGCTTACCGATCCGAGCTGGGGCACTTTAACCCAACGCCCCGCATCGTTGGCCAGGCCAAAACCATCCGCACCGATGACCACTCCGGGGTGTAAAAATACCCGCTGCCCCAGACGCACCCGTTGGCATAACGTCACTTGGGCGATGAGTCGAGAATGCTGACCAATATGCACTTCAGAGCCAATGACGCAGTTTGGTCCGATCCACACCCCGGACTCTATAACGGCTCCGGCTTCGACGACGCAATTCGGACCGATCCAGACATCTTCTGCAATGTGCGCCGTCGGACTGACCGTGGCACTGGCATGAATACCTCGTTGTGCGGGCAAAGCGGGCGCAAACAAAGCCGCCACTTGAGCAAACGCCAACTGCGGATTAGGAGCGGCTAAAGCAGCCACCGGACACCGTGCGGCTAATTCAGCGGACAGAATCACGGCCGCCGCCTGAGTGGTATCCAATAGCGTTTGGTACGCTGGATTGCTCAGGAACGCAAGCTGTCCGGGGCCGGCAGTTTTCAAACTGGCCACCCCATGCACCATAATATGCGCATCACCCTGTAATTCGGCCCCGGTCAACTCGGCAATGGCTTGCAGTGTCAACCCCCCCGGAGACGGTGACATTTATGGCTCCTCTTGTAGGCGCAGCAAGACATCACCCGTGATATCAACCCGTTCACCGGCGAAAATTACCGCATCCTGATTCAAAATCAAATCAAACTGCTGCCTTCTGGCTAGACCGACAATGGCCTCAAAAATCTGCCGCTGCAAACGATTCAATTCTTCGTTCCGGCGAATATTGAAATCTTCGCGTAATTCATCCTCACTGCGTTTGAGTTCACGACGCAAATGACGCAAATCACGTTCAATTTCGCGGCGATCCGTTTCAGTTAAATCCATGGTGCGATCCGCCAGCAGTCGGTCTTCCAATTCCCGTACTTCACGCTGCACCTGCAAGACAGCCCGGTCACGCGGTTGAAATTCCTGTTCTAAGCGTTTGCGTGCCTGTTCCGCCTGAGGCGCTTCATCGAGTAAACGCGCCGCGTTAACCACACCGATTTTAAGATTTTCGGAAGCCGTCTGAGCAACAGCCATCATGGCAGGCAACAGCCACACCAAACCAATTAACCCATAGCGTTGTAACTGCCCCACCGCAATCACCTGTTAAAACGGTATGCCGAAAGAAAATTGAAAACTCTGAGTGTTATCACCCGCTGTGTCATTCAACGGTTCCGCCAGGCTGAATATTAACGGCCCTAGCGGAGACAACCACTGGAATGACACTCCGACTGAGTAACGCAGCTCGTCGACACTGAAATCCCTGGGGGAGGCATACACATTACCCACATCGAAAAACGCACCGATACGAAAACCACTGGAATCTTCAAGAAACGGAATGGGCGCCAACACATCCACACCGCCAGCAACCAACACATCACCACCCGCCGGGTCGCTGTTGGCGAACCGCGGCCCCAGGGTATTGGTTCTAAAGCCACGTACTGTACGCAGACCGCCGGCAAAGAAACGCTCCCAGAACGGCAACGCATCCGTGCCACCATAACCATCACCATAACCTAATGTGCCGCGGATAGTGCCGGTCAGATTGTCGGTTAAAGGATAGAAGCTCTGATGTCGCAGATTCAACCGGTAAAACTCAATATCACTGCCGGGCAGAGTCGCATCTAATGAAACGCGATTTAAACTCCCTCGGTCAGGGAAAATAATCCGATTGCGATTATCCCGCGCCAGACTGGCTGTGAACGTCACATTGGTGAAATCCCGCCCTTCCCGGTCGAGAAAACCGATAATTTCATCCGGGGAATTCAGTGTGGTCTTGAGTCTGAGATCCTCAGCGCCTATACCGACGCGCAAGGTATCGGTTTCGCTCAGGGGGAATCCGTAAAATACCTGACCGTCCAGACGATCAATCGCATAATCGGCCCGGTTAAGCTCAACGGCGTCGGTCTCTTCATAGTTAAGACGAAATCCCCGGCTCACTCCATCCGCCGTATAAAACGGATTGTTGTAGCTGATGGCATAGCGCGTATCCGCCGAACTGTTATTGAATGCAACGTTGAACTCATTACCCGTTCCCATAAAATTGCTCTGCTGAACACCAAAGTTCAGCAGCAATCCTTCAGTTTGGCCAAAACCCACCCCGAAGGTCACGCTACCCGAAGGGCGTTCCTCAACCGTGACATTCAGGTCAACCTGGTCGGCGGTACCGGGTACCGGCTCGCTTTCAATCGATACACTGGCCAGGTATTCCAGCCTTTGTAGGCGTTCCCGGGAACGCTGCACATCAGCACTGGAAATCAAGCTGCCTTCGGTTTGGCGCATTTCGCGGCGAAGCACTTCGTCCCGGGTTTTAATATTGCCGGAAAAATTGATCCGCCGGACATAAACCCGCTGCCCCGGATCAATCACAAAGGTCACCGCAACTTGCTGAGCGGTTTCGTCGATATCGGGTACCGGATTAATATTGGCAAAAACGTAGCCCTCCCGACCTAGGCGCTCAGCCAGGGCTTCGGTCGTCTCGCTGAGTGCAGTACGGGAGAAAATTTGACTCGGCTCGATAGTGAGCAACTCGCGCAGCTCCACCTCCGGTATTAGTAAATCTCCCGCTAGCTCAACGGAACCTACACGGTATGGTTCGCCCTCGGTCACATTGATGGTGATATACACATCACGTTTATCCGGGCTGATCGACACCTGCGCAGAATCCACATTGAACTGCAGATAACCGCGATCCAGGTAGAATGAATTCAAAGCTTCTAAGTCGCCGGTGAGTTTCTCCCGTGAATACTGATCCGCCTTGGTGAAAAAAGTAAACCAGCCCGGTGTGCGCAGGTTAAACCCCTGCAATAACTCACGATCACTAAAGGCCTGGTTGCCAACAATATTAATCTGCCGAATCCGCGCTGCGGCCCCTTCAGAAATTTCGATATCAATGGCGACTCGATTGCGCGGCAAGTTACGCGTTCGGGTATCAATACGCACCGCATAGCGGGCACGATTGAAGTACTGGCGCAGCAGCTCTTGTTCGACCCGCTCCAACAAAGCCCGATCAAACACCTCACCTTCTGCCAGGCCAATCTCGCGCAGACCACGACGCAGATCATCACTGGAGATATCACGATTACCAGACAGAGTAATCTCAGCAATAGCCGGACGTTCGACGACTTGCACAACCAAGACCCGGTCATCACGTGACAAACTCACATCGGTGAAAAATCCGGTTTGAAACAAGGCACGGATCACTTCGGGAACCTCTTCAGGCTCTAGGGTGCTACCGACACCTACCGGCAGGTAGCTGAACACTGTTCCTGCTGAAATGCGCTGCAATCCTTCAACCCGAATATCTTCGATCACAAAAGCCTGCTGCGCCGCCACCGGCAGTGTCAGTATCAACCACAGCAATAGGATTGCACTCAGTTGTTGCATAGCCGCAGCCCACAATTTCACACTGCCAACCTCACAAAATCGTTAAACAAGGCCAGCCCCATTAACATGATAATCATGGCTAAGCCGATACGTTGGCCGACAAATTGAGCCGCTTCAGACAGCGGCTTGCCACGTACCCATTCAATGAAGTAATAGAGCAAATGCCCCCCATCGAGAATAGGTATCGGTAACAGATTGATTACCCCAAGACTGATGCTCACCAACGCCATAAACGACAGAAACGCTGCCAGACTGATCGAGGCCGTCTGACCTGCATATTGGGCAATGGTGATCGGGCCACTGATATTTTCCAGCGAGGCTTGGCCAATCACCATTCGTCCCATCATTTTGGCAGTAAACAGGGTCATATCCCAGGTTTTAACCATCCCTTGACCGATGGCCGCCAACGGACCGTAGCGCAGCGTCATCCGACTCGGGTCATCAATATCGGCAGGCGTGCGCACCATGGCACCGACCCGACCAATCGTGCCCTCTTCGGTCAGCAGGGCTGCGGGGGTGAGCGTCAGCGTCTCTCGCCCTTCGATGCGCTCGACCTCGACGGTCATGGTCTGTTCGGGTCGTGCGCGCACATACTCGGCCCAGCGTTGCCAGTTGTGCACCGGCTCGCCATCGACACTGACCACTAGATCACCGGCTCGCAGACCGGCCGCTTCTGCCGCACCACCGGGTATCACCTCATCAATAATAGCCGGCACTTCAGGCCGCCAAGGCACTAGCCCTAATGCGTCAAACGGTCGCCCCCCGCGGGTGAGATCCCCGACCTCGCGTAAGTCCAGTTGCCGCAGGCGCGTTTCGCCCAATTCGGTTTCGACTTCGACGGTGATTATATCCCCACTCATACCGCGATCAATCAGGATAAGGATTGCGGACTCCAGGGTAGGCGTATCGCTGCCATCTACGGCGGTGATTAAATCACCAGCCTGGAATCCGGCCTCAGCCGCCGGGGTATTGAGTCGCGGCGCATCCAGCAAGGGGCGTACGGTGTTCACACCGACAAGGTACAAGGCTGTAAATGCCATGACAGCAAAGAGAAAATTCGCCAGTGGCCCGGCAGCGACAATCGCCACGCGCTTGGGGATCGATTGATTATTAAAAGCGCGATGCTGATCTTGCGGTGGGACTTGACCTTCGCGACCATCGAGCATTTGCACATAACCGCCCAGCGGCACTGCCGCGATAATGTATTCGGTACCGTCACGTCGACCACGATGCGACCAGATTGGCGTACCAAACCCGATAGAAAATTTAAGTACTTTCACCCCACAGCGCCGAGCCACCCAGAAGTGGCCGAATTCGTGGAAGGCAATCAGCACCCCCAAAGTCACCAGTAAGGCTAAAATAGAAATTAGTGTGCCGCTCATTCAGTAACTGACCTCTCGTTGCCGCTGGCATAGGCGAGCTTGACGGCGAGCCGCTGCGTCCAATGCCAGCACATCATCTAAGCTGGTAGGCACCGGCGCATCCACCGCCGCCAGAGTATCTTCCACTACGGCGGCAATGTCGATAAAGCGCAACTGCCCGTCTAAAAAGGCTTGGACTGCTTCTTCATTGGCGGCGTTCAATACCGCCGAACTCCCGTTCTCGGCCGCTAACGCGGCACGCGCCAATCGCAGGCAGGGGAACTGTCGCTCATCTGGAAGCTGAAACGTCAATTGATTCAATTGACAGAAATCCAGCGGCTGAACACCGGCAGCAATCCGCTCCGGCCATGCCAAAGCATGGGCAATGGGCGTGCGCATATCGGGCTGACCCAACTGTGCCAGCACCGAACCATCACGATACACCACCATGGAATGGATGACGCTTTGCGGGTGGATCACCACATCAAGCTGTTGCGGACTGGCCGCAAACAGCCAGTGCGCCTCGATCAGCTCCAAGCCTTTGTTCATCAACGTGGCCGAATCGACCGAAATTTTTCGCCCCATTGACCAGGTGGGATGAGTGCAGGCCTGATCGGGAGTCACCTCGGCGAGCTGTTCGACCGGCGTATTCAGAAACGGCCCTCCCGAAGCCGTCAGCAGCAGGCGTTCAATGCCGGAATCCCCCAGACCCTGTTGAAAGTCAGGCGGCAAACACTGAAACAACGCATTATGCTCGCTGTCGATGGGCAATAAGGTTGCCTTGGCCTGGCGGATGGCACTCATAAACAGCGGCCCGGCCATGACCAGGGCTTCTTTATTGGCCAGCATCACCCGTTTGCCCGCTTTAGCTGCGGCGAGTGTAGGCAGCAAACCTGCCGCACCGACAATCGCCGCCATGACATAATCACCCTGAGTGGCGGCTTCAACCAAGCCCTCAGCACCACTGGCAACCTCAGTCGCCACACCGGCCTGGCGTAGGGCAACTTTCAATTCAGCCGCCGCCTGCGGATCACGCAGCACGGCCAGCCGTGGCTGCCAGCGCTGGCACTGTTCAGACATCGCGGCTACATTGCCATGAGCCGTCAGTGCGACCACTTTAAAGCGCTCAGGATGACGCGCCAGCACATCCAGTGTATTACGCCCTATTGAGCCGGTAGAGCCTAGAATAGTGACGTCAATCATGTCAGTTGCCCACTTTGAAGCAGCCACCAGCCAAGCACAAGCACCGGTGCTGCTGCGGTTAAGCTATCCACCCGATCCAATATCCCGCCATGACCGGGCAACAGATCCCCGCTGTCTTTAACTCCGCGTTGCCGTTTAATCAGGCTTTCAAACAAATCGCCGGTAATCGATAGCATCGTGGTCAATAAACACAGCACCACAAACAGCAGCCCTTGAACGAGACCCAGTCCGAAACTGAACGCTCCAATGACGGCCAACCCGGCCCCCGCCATCAGCGCGCCATAAACCCCTTCCCAGGTTTTGCCAGGACTGATCGCGGGTGCCAGGCGCTGGCGTCCCCAGCGGCGACCGGCAAAATAAGCGCCACTATCGGCCACCCAGACGATGAGAAACAAAAACAGCACCCAGGCTGGACCGGCCTGTGCATGCAACACAGTCATTGCCAGCCATGGAATAATCAGCACCGGTATCCCAATCACCAACAATAAGCGCTGCTCCAGTGGCGCGCCGAGATCATGGCGCTGCTGCCAGAGCCAGACCGAGACGGTGCTCCAGAACAGCACACTAAGTCCTAAGATCGGCAAGAACCACTGCGGCCGATCCCGCATGATCCAGGCTAACATCAGCAGCAGTAACGTCCCTCCCGCGTAAGCCTGTTGTCCAGCCGATTCACAACCGCTGAGCGTCGCCCATTCGCGGGCGCTTAAAATAACCACAACGCCAAGTATTACCGCAAATTCACGAGTTGATAACCAAAACAATGCCGCCAGCACCAAGCCAGCCAGCACCAGGGCGGTCAGGATACGTTGCCTAAGCATTGAACTCGACCTGTTCAGCAAGCCTGCCAAAACGACGCTGACGACGGGCATAGGCGGCCAGGGCCTGATCTAAATCCGGTACCGCAAATTCCGGCCACAAGCAGTCGGTGAAATAAAACTCCGTGTAGGCCAGCTGCCACAGCAGAAAATTACTGATGCGCTGCTCCCCGCCGGTACGGATAAACAGATCCGGCTCGGGCAGATCATGCAGACTGATATAGTGTGATAAATCATCTTGACTCAGTGTGGCCGGATCCACTCGACCGGCGTGGGCGTCCTGCAGCAACCGGCGTACCGCCTGCAACACATCCCAACGTCCCCCATAATTAGCGGCAATCACCAGTTCAAGCCCGGTGTTATCAGCCGTTAGGGTTTCAGCACGCCGAATATAGTTTTGCAATTTGCGCGGGAATGGGACTCGATCACCGATCATACGCAAACGAATATTATGTTCATGGATACGATCCGTTTCTTTGCGCAATGCCGCAACGAACAAATCGAGCAGTAACCTGACTTCACTCGCAGGACGCTGCCAGTTCTCGCTGCTGAAGGCAAATAAAGTCAGAACCTCAATACCCCGCTCCTGACAGGCCTCCACCACCCGGCGCACGCTCTGAGCGCCAGCACGATGACCAGCGGTACGCGGCAGTCCTCGGCCCTGCGCCCAGCGCCCATTGCCATCCATTACAATGGCAATATGGCGCGGCAGCGCGGCAGCGCTGATCCCCACTTTGGTCATTAATACGACTCGCAATGGACTTGAAACTTATCAGACTTCCATTAGCTCGGCTTCTTTATGCTGCAAGAGCTCTTCGACCTGGCTAATATACTGATCGGTAATTTTCTGAATGCTGCCTTCAGCTTGGCGCTCTTCATCTTCGGTAATGTCTTTGTCTTTGAGCAATTGTTTAAGATGGCTATTGGCATCACGGCGGATATTACGAATAGCGACCCGGGCATTCTCGCCTTCATGCCGTACGACTTTCACCAGATCGCGCCTGCGGTCTTCAGTCAACGCCGGCATGGGGATACGGATCACGGTACCTGCAGTGCTGGGATTCAGCCCGAGATCGGCGGTCAATATGGCTTTTTCTATCACTGGCACCATCTTCCGTTCCCAAGGCTGAACAGTGAGAGTGCGCGCATCGCTGGCTGATACACTAGCCACTTGATTTAAAGGCATTTCGCTGCCGTAATAGTCCACATGAATGTGATCCAGCAAGCTGGGATGCGCCCGCCCGGTGCGCAGTTTGGTCAACTCCTGCTTGAGGCTGTCAACACTCTTAGCCATCCGGGTTTTCGTATCTTTGCGGATGTCTTCAATCATTAACCTTGCTCCTGTGAATGGATAGTCAGCTCACTAACTAGAGTGCCCACATCTTCACCATAGACCGCCCGCTTTAGATCCCCCGGCGTGAAGATATTGAACACCCGCAGTGGCAGATTGTTTTCCTTGCACATCACCAGTGCGGTTGCATCCATGACTTTGAGTTCGCGCCGCAGTGCGTCAGTATAAGTGAGCCGCCGATAGCGTTCGGCATCTGGATATTTGTGCGGATCGGCCGAATAAACACCATCGACCTTGGTGGCCTTGAACATAATTTCAGCATTGACTTCGATGGCCCGCAGGCTAGCCGCCGAATCCGTGGAAAAGAAAGGATTACCCGTGCCGGCCGCGAAAATAACGATGCGGCCTTTTTCCATATGCCTGACCGCACGGCGGCGAATATAGTCTTCACAGACATCATTGACCCGAATGGCTGACATCACCCGGGCGAACCCGCCTTGACGCTCGATCGCGTCTTGCAGCGCCAAGGCATTCATCACGGTGGCCAGCATCCCCATATGATCGGCGGTCACCCGATCCATACCCGCAGCAGCCAACCCCGCGCCACGGAACATATTGCCACCACCCACAACAATACCGATTTCAACCTTCAGGCGGTTGAGTTCCATGATTTCGGAAGCCAGACGCACCAGGATCCGGGGATCAACGCCATATTCGACCTCGCCGAGCAGTGCTTCACCGCTGAGTTTTAATAATACGCGTCGGTAGTGTAATTGTGCCATGGTGCACCGTGCCGTGAACTGAACCATCAAAAGGGATTTTAATCTGTCCGGCCTACCAGCGTCAGTAGCAAACGCCCATAAACCGGACAGGTCGGGTCGGGCTTAGGTACGTGCCTGCGCCATGACCTCTTCAGCGAAATTATCGGCTTTCTTCTCGATGCCCTCACCCAGCTCCATGCGCTCGAAATGCACCACTGTTGCCCCGGCCTGCTTGAGCAACTGCTCAACACTCTGGTCGGGGTCTTTGATAAACGGTTGCCCCAGCAGGGTGACTTCTTTGAGGTATTTGCGCAAACGCCCTTCAACCATTTTCGCAGCGATATGTGCAGGCTTACCTTCTTGTTCAGCCTGAGCGAGGTAAATTTCCCGCTCTTTATCGAGCACTTCTGCAGGCACTTGATCCGGGGTGATGCACAACGGTCGGCTGGCGGCAATATGCATGGCGATATCCTTGGCGAGTGCTGCATCGCCGCCTTGCAATTCGACCACCACACCAATCCGGCTGCCGTGCAGATAGCTGTTGAGCAAACCGGTTTCGGTGGCCATTAGACTGAAACGCCGTACATTGATGTTTTCACCAATCTTGGCGATCAGATGTTTGCGAGCCTCGTCGACGGTTTCGCCACCCGGAAAAGGTATGGCCAGCAACTCATCAATATGGGTAGGTTGCTGAGCGAGAACCCGTTCGGTGACTTGCGCCGCAAACTGCTGGAAATTGTCGTCCTTGGCGACAAAATCGGTTTCGCAGTTGATTTCAACCAACGCGGCACATCGACCATCGTCAGCGTGCCGGATCATAATCTGCCCCTCGGCTGCCACACGATGAGCCTTTTTCTCCGCCTTGGCCTGACCGGTTTTGCGCAAGTGTTCGATAGCGGCTTCCAGATCGCCTGCGGTGGATTCCAAAGCCTTTTTACATTCCATCATGCCGGAACCGGTACGCTCTCGTAACTCCTTGACCAGAGCCGCGCTGATTTTTGCCATATCATAAACCTCCAAAATGCTTTAACACTGCCACTCAGGCGGCACTGGTATCGGGGCGCTCGTCCTCGACTTCGACAAACTCCTCACCATCGTTGACCGGTTGTGCCGTCGCGATGTGACCGTCGTTAATGGCGTCTGCCGCGGCGGTCGTATAGAGCTGAATGGCACGAATGGCGTCATCATTGCCGGGAATGACATAGTCCACACCGTCGGTCGAGTTGTTGGTATCAACAACGCCCACGACCGGCACGCCCAGTTTTTTAGCTTCTAGAATCGCAATCTTCTCGAAACCCACATCGATCACAAATAAGGCATCGGGTAAACTCGGCATGTTTTTAATGCCACCGAGGCTGCGCTCCAGCTTAGCCATTTCGCGCTGTAAACCGATGACTTCCTTTTTGGACAGACGCTCGAAGGTGCCATCGGTAGCCATGGTTTCCAGATCTTTGAGGCGCTTGATGGATAACCGTACGGTACGGAAATTGGTCAACATCCCTCCCAGCCAGCGATGATCAACATAAGGCATTTTGCACTGCTGGGCCGCCTCCGCTACCGCCTCACGAGCGGCTCGCTTGGTACCGACGAACATGATCTTGCCCCCTTTGGACGCTAATTGACCCATGAAATTCATGGCGTCATTGAACAGAGGCAGGGTTTTCTCTAAGTTGATGATATGGATTTTGCTGCGATCACCGAAGATATACGGTGCCATTCTGGGATTCCAGTAACGGGTTTGATGCCCAAAATGCACACCAGCCTCCAGCATTTGGCGCATGGATACAGTAGCCATTGATTGAATACTCCGAATTTTAATTTGGGGTTAAGCCTCCACGCACCCCACAGAACGATTCTGGCCGCAGCCAGAACACCCCGTTACTGTGTGCCGATGCGTGTGTGAGATTAAGTTGCACAATAAGGCGTAAGCTTTATACCATAACCGGTTTGATGCTACCACTGAACGCTGACCGAATCTTAGCTAAACCCGTGAGCATTATTATCAAAACATCCGAAGAAATCGCCAAAATGCGTGTCGCTGGCCGCCTTGCCGCCGAAGTACTGGACATGATCACACCACAGGTACGCGAAGGCATCACGACTGAAGAGCTGGATCAGATCTGCCATGATTACATCGTCGAGGTTCAACAGGCCATACCGGCACCTCTGAATTATCGGGGATTTCCCAAGTCGATCTGCACTTCGGTCAATCATGTCATCTGCCATGGCATTCCTGGGCGCAAAAAACTCAAAAAAGGCGATGTGCTGAATATCGATATTACCATTATCAAAGACCACTATCACGGCGATACCAGCCGTATGTTCTATGTCGGCACACCACCGGTACTGGCCCGACGGGTCAGCGAGCTGGCTCATGAGTGCTTATGGCTGGGCATCGAACAGGTGCGTCCCGGAGCACGCCTCGGTGCCATTGGCCACGCGATTCAGCGCCACGCCGAGGCCAACCGCTGCTCGGTGGTGCGCGAATACTGCGGTCATGGCATTGGGCGTCGGTTTCATGAAGAACCGCAAGTATTACATTACGGTAAACCCCACGAAGGCCCGGAACTGGTTCCAGGTATGACGTTCACTATCGAACCGATGATTAATGCCGGCCGCCGCCATACCAAAGTGCTGGCTGACGGCTGGACGGTGGTGACCAAAGATCACAGCTTGTCCGCGCAATGGGAACACACGATCCTTGTCACTCCAACCGGCTATGAGGTACTCACATTATCGCCGCAAGCAGCACATTAGAACCTGTCCCTATGTCATTGACTCATGATATCGTTGACATAGCCGCCCTCGAACAGGCACTCACCCGGCACGCCGAACCACGGATACCGCTGCGTGGTGCCCTGCGCCAAGGCAACGCCGCCCTGAGCGAACGGTTCAGGCAAGGTACGCCGGCCGCCGAGCTGGTTCCAGCGCGGGCGCGTCTGGTCGATCAAGTATTGATCCTGGCCTGGCAACAGTTTTTTACCAATCACTCGCTGGCGCTGGTTGCGGTCGGCGGTTATGGCCGTGGTGAGTTACACCCCTACTCCGATGTGGATATTACCCTCTTGGGCGATGAAAAGACGATCCAGGCTCAGGGGGAGCAGATCAGCGCCTGGCTCACTCTCTTGTGGGATATCGGTCTCGAAGTCGGCCAAAGCGTACGCACCATCGAGGACTGTCAAAGTGAGGCGGTGGCGGACATCACCGTAGCGACGACCTTAACCGAGGCGCGACTGCTGGTCGGCAATGCCGGACTGTTTGAAGCCATGCGCCGAGCCATTGCACCCGAGCATATTTGGCCCAATCGGGACTTTTTCGAAGCTAAAAAGAGTGAACAGAAAGCTCGCTACCGTAAATACCATGAAACCGCCTACAACCTTGAACCTAATGTGAAAGAAGGTTCGGGCGGTTTGCGTGATTTACAAAATATTGCCTGGGTGAGCAAACGCTACTTTGGGGCAACCACCCTGCACGAACTGGTGGATCATGAGTTTCTCACCGAAACCGAATACCACACTCTAGTCGAATGCCAAGATTTTTTATGGCAGGTCCGCTTTGCCTTACATGAGCTGACCGGACGCCGAGAAGACCGCTTATTGTTTCAACACCAGCAACAACTGGCCAGTCAATTTGGCTATCACGACCAAAATGGCAATCTGGCCATCGAACAATTTATGCAGCGTTATTACCGCACCATCATGGCCACCAGTCGCCTTAATGAAATGCTGCTGCAATTGTTCGAAGAAGCCATTCTACTGGCGGATGATCCCGGCACCCCAGTGCCGATTAACCGCCGTTTTCAGGCGCGGCGCGGTTTTTTGGAAGTCAAAAACGCTCAGGTGTTCAAACGCTACCCCTTTGCGCTGCTCGAAGCCTTTTTACTGTTGCAGCAACATCCCGAACTCAAAGGGGTGCGCGCTACCACAGTGCGTTTAATCCGTGATCACTGCCATTTAATTGATGCCAGATTTCGCGCTGATCTACGCGCCCGCAGTCTGTTTATGGAAATCCTGCGTCAGCCGCGACACGTTAACCGCGCATTGCGGCGCATGAATCGCTATGGCGTGCTCGGTTCCTATATACCTGAATTCGCACATATTGTCGGCCGGATGCAGTACGATCTGTTCCATGTGTACACCGTGGATCAACACACCCTATTCGTAGTACGCAATCTGCGCCGGTTTTACACCCGCGAATTCGCTGATGAATTTCCCCACTGCTGCGAACTGATCCAACAGATCCCTAAACCGGAGCTGCTGTACATCGCCGGACTGTTCCACGATATTGCCAAAGGCCGTGGCGGTGACCATTCTGAACTCGGCGCTCGGGATGCCGAATACTTTTGCCGTCATCATGGTCTCGGGGAGTTCGACACCCGGCTGGTCGTCTGGCTGGTGCGCCAACATCTGTTGATGTCCGTCACGGCACAGAAAAAAGACATCCAGGATCTCGATGTTATTCATGAATTTGCCAACCAAATCCATGACAAACTGCATCTCGATTATCTGTATCTGTTAACCAGCGCCGATATCCGCGCTACTAATCCGAAACTCTGGAACAGTTGGCGGGCCTCATTGCTGCGCGAGTTATACGAAGCCACACGCCGCGCCCTGCGCCGCGGTTTAGATAACCCCATGGACAAAGAAGAACGGATTCGCGAAGTCCAAGCGGAGGCCTGTGCGCAACTGCACGGTCGCAAAGGCATTGAGCCGCAACGCATCTTGCAGGTCTGGGAAGGGTTCAGCGAAGACTATTTCCTGCGCTATTCGGTGGCGGAAATTGTCTGGCATACCCGTGCGATTCTCAAAAAGGCCGATGATGGCCGCGCCCTGGTGCTGGCACAACTCAACACCGCCCGTGGCGGCACCGAGCTGTTTATCTATTTGCGCGACAGTGGAGGTATTTTTGCTACCACCAGCGCCGCCCTGGATCGTCTGGGACTGACTGTGTTAGACGCCCGTATTATCACCAGCAGCAGCGGCTACACCTTGGACAGCTTTACCGTGATGGAGAACACCGGCGAGGCCATCACCGAGCGCCGCCGCATCAAGGAAATTGTCACGGCCCTGCGTCAACAGCTCAATCAGGGCGATACCCAGATTCGCGTCTCCAGCCGCCAACCCGCCCGAGCCTTACGCTATTTCCCCACACCAACAGAGATTAATTTTATCCAGGATACGGTGAACAATCGCACCCTGCTGGAGTTGACCACCAGTGACCAACCGGGTCTACTCTGTCGAATTGGACGCGCGTTTACCGAATGCAATATCCAACTGCAGAACGCCAAAATCGCCACCATAGGCGCCCGGGCGGAAGATTTGTTCCATATCACCGACGCCGAGGGCAATCCTCTGAACGACGCTGAACAGCAGCACGCGCTGCGCACCGCATTGCTCAAACACCTGGCGAACCCGGACTAAGCGCGTGTCACTGCGTGCTTGGTGCCAGCGTTGGGCTCTGATCCTGCTGCCTAAACTGGGCTACGGTCTGTTACGGCTACTGTACTGGAGTAACCGCATTCGCTACCAACTGCCGTCGCGGTTGCCCACCGAGCCAGTGATTGTCGCATTTTGGCACGGCGAGATGCTGATGCAACCTTATCTGTATCTCAAGCTGCGCCCTAAACCGCGCCGGATTGCGGTAATGATTGGCACCCATAAGGACGGCGAGTACATTGCCCGGCTGATTGCTCATTTCGGGTTTGATACCGTGCGCGGCTCCAGCAACCGCAATCCGGCACGGGCATTGCTCGGGGCGTTGCGCAAAATGCAACAGGGCTATGATGTCGCCATTACGCCGGACGGCCCGCGAGGGCCGCGTCATAGCGTCGCCGATGGCATTGTGGCCATTGCCCACAAACGCCAGTGCCAGATTGTCCCCTTTACGGTCACAGCCAGCCGCTACTGGCGCTTACGCAGTTGGGATCGATTTCTGATCCCCAAACCCTTCGGCACCATCACCCTGTGTGCGGGCGAGCCGTTCAGTGTCCATCATCTACCGCTGGAGCAGGCTAAGCCCTTAGTGGCCGAAAAACTGGGCGGCGACTTGAGCCGCTCGCAACCATGACCGTAGTGCGTATTGGCATTGTCGCCGGCGAGCTATCGGGGGATTATTTGGGCGCTGGACTGATGCGCGAGTTGCGGCGTATCTACCCTGACGTTCAGTTTGAGGGCATCGGCGGTGAGCGCATGGTGGCAGAAACCATGGACAGTTTCTACCCCATGGAAACGTTGTCAGTCATGGGATTAGCCGAGGTAGTGCGCCATCTGCCGACGTTATTGCGGATTCGCCGGCATCTGGTGCGGCGGTTTTGCGCCAATCCACCGGATGCGTTCATCGGCATTGACGCCCCGGATTTTAATCTCGGTCTGGAGCACCGATTGAAACAATGCGGCATCCCTACAGTGCATTATGTCAGCCCAACCGTTTGGGCCTGGCGTCAGGGACGGGTAAAAATCATCCGCCGGGCCGTGGATCGGATGTTGAGTATTTTTCCTTTCGAGACTGATTTTCTACTCCGTCACGGTATCCCAACGACTTTCGTGGGTCACCCGCTGGCCGATAGCATCGCCATGCAACCCGACCAAACGGCCGCCCGCCACTGTCTCGGTATCACCAGCCGCGAGCCAACGGTGATTGCTTTATTGCCCGGCAGCCGCATGAGTGAGGTCACCCGACTCGGACCGGTATTCTTAGCCACGGCTCAATGGCTGGTGCGGCACCATCACCGCCTGGAGTTCATTATTCCCTGTGCAACAGCCGCTATTCAATCGTTACTGCACACGCAAATCCAAACACAGGCTGCAGGACTCAATATTCGGCTGTTTTTTGGCCAAAGCACCGACTGTCTTGCCGCAGCCGATGCCGTGCTGCTGGCCTCAGGCACCGCCACACTGGAAACCTTGCTGCATAAGCGTCCTATGGTGGTCGCTTATAAGGTCGCTCCGGTATCGGCCTGGTTGGCCAAACGGTTAATTCGAACCGATTATATCGCTATGCCGAATCTTATCGCCAAGCGACCGCTGGTGAGCGAATTTGTCCAGCACCAGGCCCGCCCCGACCTGCTTGGCCCAGCGATCTTAAGGCTACTCACCGAACCGGCACACACCGCAGAACTGCGCCAGGCATTCACCACGATTCACCAGCAATTACGCTGCAATGCCAACCACCAGGCGGCGCAAGCCGTAGCGAAGCTGTTGGCGACGAAGTACGAGGTTAAAGGTTAAAAGCCTTGTAGATCCGATTAGCGTAGCGTAATCAGACGCATAGGAGTCTCATGGTGCTCCGAATACGCTACGCACTGTCATGTTGATGTGTCTCTGGCGGCTATCCAATGACCTAGCCGATTTCTGAGGTCATGAAGTCGGGTCTCTGACACCGCCCCCAGCAACCCCAACAGTAGCGAACCATCCAGCACCGCCACACGGGAAAGCCGAAACACACTGGCTACTTTGAGTCCGGTGGCTGCAAACTCGTCATCATCAGGGTTTAGCACCCAATCCAGGCTTGGCTGAGCATGATGCAGCCGCGAGGACACCATACACACCAGCCAGTCATCATGGGCAGAATCTAAACGGCGCAACAGCAGCACCGGTCGTTTCTTACTGCGTGTCAGATCGGTATAGGGAAATGGCATCAACGCAATCTGACCGGCACGTTTCACTGCCAGCGTTCCTTGAGGTCATCTTCTGAATAGAGATCCGGCTCGTCTTCCAGCCCACGCAGGGCTTGCTCGATGCTCATGGCTTGGAAGTCGTGTTCTGACCAGTCCGTCGGCTCATCCCCTGTTGAAGTCCCATAACGCTGCTCCAAGAATGTCACAAAGTCCATCACTTCCTGCTGACGGAA
>SKOM01000116.1 GCA_007120095.1 Candidatus Competibacteraceae bacterium
ATCGGTGCCTGGCTGCGGGCAAGTTTGCGGATCACTTGGCGCACCCGATTCATGGTGTCAGAACGGCCGATAAGTAGGGGTTTTTTGCGCTCATCGTATTTGGGTCGTTCTGACACTTTCAGCGCTGTCTTGACCAGTTTGCGCAGTACATCGATTTCAAAAGGTTTAGCGACAAAGTCAAAGGCCCCTAGCTTTAGCGCCTCGACTGCGCTTTCGATGTTGCCATGGGCGGTGATCACCGCAACCGGAAGCGTCGGATGATGGCGCTGGATATAGCCGACCAGCTCTAAGCCGTTGCCATCGGGCAGTTTCATATCAGCGATGCACAGACTATAGGGGTGCTGCTCGAGCAGGGCATAAGCCTGTGCCAGAGTTTCTGCACTATGGCAGCGTATGCCAAGCGGTATCAGCGTCATTTCGATGAGTTCACGGATATCCGCTTCATCGTCAAGAATCAATGCGTTATGCGGAGCCATAGCGGTTAATCATTCAACTGTTCAGTGACATTCAATATCTGTGAGCGAGCGTTGCGGTGGCTGCCAAACAGAACTCGGAAGCAACTGCCGCCCCCAGCGGCGTTCAGGTATTGCAATTGACTGCGGTTAGCTTCACAAATTTCTCTTGAGATATATAAGCCCAAACCATTGCCGCGAGTCTTGCTGGTGAAAAAAGGCTCGAATATTCTACCCTGATCAGCTTGTGGAATTCCCGGCCCGGCGTCAATGATATCCAGCAGCGGCCGTTGGCGTTGACCGTCAAAACCCGCCTGTAATGTGATCTGCGGTTGTGTATCTGGATGCGCACCATGCGTACAGGCATTGCCGACCAGGTTCCATACTATTTGATGCAGGTGTCCACTGTCGAATAATACGCGCAGTTCTTTGGGTTGGACACGCACTTCGATATGCGGCAGTTCACCCTGATAACCACGCAAAAATTCGTTGCAGAAATTCTCCAACCATGGACGCAGTTGAATGTCCTGTAGCTCTGCTCGTTCGCGCCGAGATAAATCAAGGACATTAGTAATGATATTGCTGGCGCGTTTGGCGTTGTTATGGATGATTTGCGCCAAACGCTTGTCGCTGTCGCCAGCGGTGGGCGATTCATCGAGCAATTGTGAGGCGTGGCTGATCGAAGACAATGGGTTGCGAATTTCGTGGGCAATGCTGGCGGTCAGTCGCCCCAGCGCAACCAATTTAATTCGCTGAACGCGCTGTGCAACCTGGTTGCTGTCCTCCAGTACAATCAAAGTGTCGCCAGGTTTTTGTGAGTCCTCTTCGCCTAAATAACTAAAATAGGGTGTGGTTTCCGGCAAGTGATCGGCTGGGCGGAAAGGGTAGGTATCATTGAGTCCAGTATGCAACCACTGTTTCCAGCGTTGGCTGAGCGCCGGCGAGAGCATGCCCAGAAGTGGACGTTCATCGTCGGGCGCATTATGGCAATTGAGTTGTTCCCGCGCTGTGGAATTGAGCAAGCGGACCCTGGCCAAGCGGTCGACCACAATCACTCCGGATTGCAGGTGTTGCACGATGGCCTGATTGACCCGAGCTAAATCCAGTAGCTCGTGAGCGTGTTGTTGCGCCAGGCGCTCGCTGTGTCGCCCCCGTTCTGCAATGCTATACGTGACTAACATTACAATAAAAATTGCGGCGGTATAGCTGGAGATTTGCGCGATGCTGTTGCCGTGCTGGCTTAGATCAAATGCCGCAAGCAGAGCGTGAGTGGATTCGGCGTTCAGCCACAGCGGGTGCAGCCACAACAGCACAACAGTCAAGCTGGCCAGTACTGCAGTAATGAAGGTGGAAACCAAGGGCAACATGATAGCAGCGGCAGCCATGGTGACCACCAGCAGCACGAGCAGTGTACTGCCCAGGCCGCCTGAGGCGTGAATCAGCAAGCCAAATATGATAAGATCGACCACGGTTTGCAGGTGAACTTGTACGTAAAAACTCGGAAAGCGAACCAGGCTGGTGATCAGAGCCACGACGACCAAGCCGAGATAAACCAACAAAGTGCTTATAAACAGTTTGTTATCGGTGATTGATAACACCCGCACACCCTCATCTAAGGTGACGATTAACAGCAACAGTGCGATCAATGCTAGGCGATAGTAATTAAACGCGCGGAATACGATCCAGTGGCGGCGCCGATCAATAGCGCTACCGGGTATAATGTGATCAAACGGATTGCTTAGTCGGTTAGTGTTGCCCATAGACGATTTAGTCCTTGCTCAGCGGGCAGTTCGGGTGGTCGCAGGCGGTCGTCGATGGGGTACGCGGGAGGTAAAGTTCACACCGGGGGCAGCGTACCGTATTTTGATAGGCGACAGTTGCTAGGCGCGAGCGTCGTGTCTGCAAGCGGTGCTTGACGCGGTAAAACCCCCACACCAAGGCGATCACCAGCAGGGTGACTAGAAGCTGACGGAAACTGATCATGGATGAGTCGCTACAGGACGATAATGAGCGATTACTATAGCGAATTTGCGACTTGTTTGCGCGGATTGCTGATCATGGCTCTGTTACTATAGCTCACTATACTTATAAGCGTAACTCACAGCAAAGGTGATGATTCATGAATCTACACGAGTATCAGGCTAAAGCCTTGTTTCGGGCTTTCGGTGTCGATGTGCCGCGCGGTAAAACGGCGACAACGGCCGATGAGGCGGTCGCCGTAGCACGGGAACTGGGCGGTTCGATTTGGGTGGTCAAGGCTCAAGTCCACGCTGGGGGCCGGGGTAAAGCCGGGGGAGTAAAAATCGCTAAAAACCTGGATGAGGTCAAATCGTTTGCCCAACAGATGCTGGGTTCGGAATTAAAAACCCTGCAAACCGGTAATCGGGGTTTGCCTATTCATACCGTGTTGATTGAAGAAGGACTGGATATTGTCAACGAACTGTATCTCAGCGCCTTGATTGATCGTGGCAGTCAGCGGATTATGTTTATGGGTTCCAGTGAAGGCGGCATGAACATTGAGGAAGTCGCTGCGAACACGCCTGAAAAAATCATCACTATTAAGATCGATCCCGCTGCCGGCTTACAGCCCTATCAATGTCGGCAAATGGGTTTTGGCATGGGTTTGGCTCTGCCGGAAATCAAACAACTGACTCAGGCCATGCAAGGTTTTTATGCCATGTTTACGGCTAAAGACGCCAGTTTGCTGGAAATCAACCCATTGATTGTCACCGGCGACGGTCGGGTACTGGCGCTGGATGGTAAGGTCAACCTCGATGATAATGCCTTATACCGTCATCCCGATTTAGCCCAGTTACGGGATGAGACTCAAGAAGATGCCCGCGAGAATGAAGCCCATCAATATGATCTCAACTATGTCGCCCTGGATGGCAATATCGGCTGTATGGTCAACGGAGCCGGTCTGGCGATGGCGACTATGGACGTGATTAAGCTGCATGGGGGTGAGCCGGCCAATTTCCTCGATGTGGGTGGCGGCGCAACCGCCGAACGCGTGGCGCAAGCGTTTAAACTGATTCTTTCCAGCACTTCAGTCAAGGCTATTTTGGTCAACATCTTCGGCGGTATTGTCCGCTGTGATCTCATCGCCCAAGGCATTATTGCTGCCGTCAAGGAAGTGGGTTTGTCCATCCCCGTGGTGGTGCGTCTGCAGGGCACCAATGTGGAAATCGGTCGGCAGTTACTGGCCGAATCGGGCATGAATATTATTACTGCGGGTGATCTGACGGATGCGGCCAAGCAAGTCGTCGCGGCTGCCCGCTAAACTTTGGGAGAGTATGATTCAATGAGTATTTTGATTGGTAAAGACACCAAAGTCATCTGTCAGGGCTTCACCGGCCGCCAAGGCACCTTCCATTCCGAACAGGCCATCGCCTACGGTACCCAGCTCGTCGGTGGGGTCAGCCCCGGCAAAGGCGGCACCACTCATCTTGATCGTCCAGTGTTCAATACCTGCCATGACGCCGTGCGCGAGGCCGGTGCCAATGCCAGCATGATTTATGTGCCGGCTGGTTTTGCTGCCGATGCCATTTTAGAAGCCGCCGATGCGGGGATTAAAGTCATCGCCTGCATTACTGAAGGTATTCCCGTACAGGACATGCTCAAAGTTAAAGCGGCTTTGGCGGGCAGTGATGTGCGGTTAATCGGCCCCAACTGCCCAGGGGTGATTACCCCCGGTGAATGCAAAATGGGGATTATGCCGGGACATATCCATAAGCCAGGCGTGATCGGCATCGTGTCACGATCCGGCACACTGACCTATGAGGCCGTCGATCAGACGACCCGTATCGGATTGGGGCAGAGCACCTGCATTGGTATCGGTGGTGATCCTATTCATGGCATGAATTTCATCGATGCCTTGGCCTTATTCGAGGCAGATCGTCAGACCAAAGGCATCGTCATGGTCGGTGAGATTGGTGGCAGTGCTGAAGAAGAAGCCGCCGAGTTCATCCAGTCCAATGTCAAAAAACCGGTGGTGGCTTACATCGCTGGGGTAACGGCTCCAGCGGGCAAACGCATGGGGCATGCCGGTGCGATTATCGCCGGTGGTAAGGGCACGGCGAAAGATAAATTCGCTGCCTTGGAAGCCGCTGATGTGGCCACTGTGCGTTCCCCCGCCGACATCGGTGCCCGGATGCAGGGGCTGTTTTCGGGCTAGTCAGTCTTACAGCAGATTATAAATCCGCCCCAGCAGATTGCGGTTTGCTTGGATCGGTGGGGCGGGCTCACCTCGAAATACTGCTTTGAGTCGAACTAAGTAGTCGGATTCAGGATAATTTCTCTCCAGTACCTGATAACTGTCTTGGGCCAGATCGTGTAACGCCAGATGATGATAAGCCTCGGCCATGATGCCGAGGGCATCTTCTGCCGCTGGGGTGGTCTGGTAATTTTCCAAGACATAGCGGCTGCGATTGACCGCTGCCACATAGGATTTGCGCTCCAAATAAAACCGGGCGACATTGATTTCATACTCCGCTAAACTGTTGCGTAGGAATATCATCCGCTGATGAGCATCTTCTGCATAGCGGCTGTCAGGAAAAATTTGCACCAGCTCGGCAAAATCATTGAACGCTTGTTGCGCGGCTTGTGAGTCGGTGCGGCTGGGATCGCTCGGGAGCAAACGCCCGAGAATACCCACATCACGGGAATAATTCGCCAAGCCACGTAAATAATAAGCGTAATCGACTACTGGATGGCGTGGATAAGTCCGAATAAACCGATCGGCTGCGGCAATCGCCTGATCAGCTTCACCTGCTCGGTAATGCGAATAAGCGATATCCAGTTGTGCTTGCTGAGCATAGCGACCAAATGGGTAACGCGCTTGCAGCTTTTCGAAATAATCGATAGCGGTTTCATAATTACCGGAGCGCATCGCATCGCGTCCAGCGGAATGCAGGCGACTCGCTGACCAATCGGCGGTGGGGTCTTCAGGTGTGGTGGATAACCAGGCACAGCCCGACAGCGATAGCAGGCCGGTCAGCAGGATAATTCGATAGAATAGGGTCATGGTAATAAGCATCAACTGATGAATAAGGACAATGAGCGCTAGTATAGCTTTACAGTTCCCTCTATGACCATGTGCCAGAACTTAGACTGTCGGATTCCGGAACATTATTCCGGTCAGCGTCTGGATCAGGCGTTGGCGGCATTATTCTCTGAGCACTCGCGGGCGCGGTGGCAACAGTGGATACGCGCGGGTCACATTACCCTTGACGGCGTGGCTGTTAAGCCGCGTCTGCGCCTGCGCGGCGGCGAACATCTGGTAGGTCACTGTCCGGTAGAACCCCAAACCCATGATCAGCCTCAATCCTTAGCGTTATCGATTGTGCATCAGGATCCGGCCTTATTGGTGATTGACAAACCGGTGGGGTTAGTGGTGCACCCGGCGGCGGGTCACCGGGATGGGACACTGGTCAACGCCTTACTGCATTACGATCCTAGCTTGGCCAACTTACCGCGAGCCGGATTGGTACACCGACTGGATAAAGACACCTCGGGCCTGCTGGTGGTGGCGCGTACTTTGTCAGCGCACACGGCTTTAGTTGCCCAATTACAAGCGCGCCGTGTCAGCCGCGAATACCGGGCTGTGGTGACTGGGGTGCTGGCTGCGGGTGGCACGGTTACCGCCGCGATTGGACGTCATCCAGTGGATCGCAAACGCATGGCGGTGGTCGCTCAGGGTAAACCGGCGGTCACTCATTACCGAGTCAGTCACCGCTTTCGAGCCCACAGTGAATTGACCGTTAAACTCGACACGGGACGGACTCATCAGATCCGGGTGCATCTAGCCCATATTCGCTATCCTCTGCTGGGCGATCCGGTCTACGGCGGACGACCACGGTTGCCGCCGGGTATG
>SKOM01000012.1 GCA_007120095.1 Candidatus Competibacteraceae bacterium
ACCGATCTCACCCTGGCTGAAGCCCATGACCCGCAGTGTCGCCAGCTCGCGTGCACGCTCGGTAAAGGCAATCCGTGCATTATTGTAGACCACGGCAAACGCGATTGAACCGGCCAGGAACAGCATCACCATCAGAAACGAGATGAACGTTTCATCCATGTATTCCTCAAGCGTGGCAGCCGCTTCACTGATGATACCCACACCGGCGATGACCGGCATTTCCCTTAATCTGCCCTGCAACGTGTCCCATTGCCGCTCATCGATCATCAGCCAGGCACCGGAGATGGCGGGGCCTTCCTGCAGCAGGCTGTTCAGCCAGTCACGCCTGCCATAGGCACCCAGGCCCACCAGTTCTTCAACGATGCCCGCAACGGGCACGTTCAAGGTGCGGCGATGCCCTTCCATGATCTCCACCTCGATGCGGTCGCCTTCAGCCACACCGAGATAATCCGCCAGCCAGTAGGTCAGCAACACGCCTTCGTCGGGTGGTGGCACGGGATGAAAGCGTTCATCAAGTATGCGACGCAGCACCGGCTCCGCAGGCAGACCGGTCAGCGACGAGCGATAACTCAGATGTCCGGATCGCAGGGTGGCCGGTGCGCTGCGATAACCTTCTGCATACAGTACGCCCGGCAAATGCCGCAATTCCGCCAGTGCCTGATATGACAGCGGCTCAATGAATCGAACGTGCATGTCCATGCGCTGCATCTGGCTGTAGTTGATATCGACCAGATAATCCGCAGCACCGCGCTGGTGGTTCGCCATGACCAGCAGGCTGCAGGCAAGAGCAATGCCGAGTACCGACAGGCCCGCCTTCCAGGGATAACGGGTAAGATTGCGAACCAGCATGCGCATGACCGGCCCCAGCCATGCGGCGGGCAGCAGGCGCTCCATGAGTCCACGGCGAAATCTGGCCGGCGCTGGCGGCCGCATGGCCTCGGCGGGTGGCAGGTGAACAGAGTTCCAGACCGATCCTATGACCCCGGCCACTGCGGCGAGCACGGTCACACCTACTGCAATGCTGATAACCCTGGGATCAAGGCGAAACGCCAGTTCCGGAAAACGGTAATACTCGGCCAGCAGGCCGGCGAGACCGCTGGCCAGCCAACTGCCCATGGCAATCCCCGCCACAGCGCCGATCATAACGATGATCAGCATCATGACCAGATAATGACCGGCAATATCGATATCAGTGTATCCAAAGGCCTTGAGCACGGCGATTTGTTGCCGTTGCTGGCGAACGACGCGGCTGACCACCACATTCAGCAGAAAAGCGGCGACACTGATGAAGATTGCCGGCATGATAATGCCCATGATCTGCAACCGGTTTAGCCCGTCGACTACAAAACGGTGCGATAACTGATCATCACGGGTGTAGGCACCGGTGCCGCCATAGCGCGCCAGCAACGGATCCAGCGCCTCGATGACCTCATCAGCGGCCACGCCGGCCTGGAGTGTCAGCACCAGGTCATTGAAAGCACCGTCAAGCCCGGTGGCGCGCGCGACACCTTGCCGATTCATCCACAGCACACCATAGCGCAGGTAGTCAGGCAGAATATCAGCAGGCGCAATCTGATAGACGAACTCCGGGCTGAGCACAATGCCACTGATGGTCAGCCGTTGCAGACGACCGTGAATGATGGCTTCCAGTGTATCGCCCGGTTGCAAGCCGTGTGCTTCGGCGAAGGCTTCACTGATGGCGACCTGATCGTTGCGGCCGGCCTCCGGGAGCGAACCGGTACGTATATAGAGCTGGTTTAATCCCGGCTGTCGGCCATCGGGGATGGAGAGCAGTTGTCCGCGTATGGCATCCGGAAAGTCGGGCACTTCAATCTGAATACCGGTTACGACCCGAGGCTCGACCTGGTTGACGCCGGGTATACGACGGATACGCTCGACCAGACCCAGAGGTGCGCGCTTCAGTGGCGCGAATACATGACCGAACTGCTGGGATTGGTAGAAGCGCTGCTTGGTCAGCGTCAAGGTATCCAGTGAGCTGAGGGCGGTAATCAATGTCATCACGCCACAGGCAACGACCACCGCAATGGCCGTTGCCTGCCCGGCCAGGCCGCGCAGGTCACGCAGCAGCTTGCGGTTGAGCGTGTTCATAACCATAGCCATTCGCTCTGTTTTCCAGACATGAAATAGTCGTTCGCCCTGATGATCGTGGTGTAGGGGCGGTTCGCGAACCGCCCCTACCGCCTATATGCCATCTGCGGTCGCCCATGGAGGCACGGTTCCCATGTTCGGATAATTCATCAAATGGCTATATCACCACTTGAGTTCGGCCGCAGCCCGTCGTGACGGATTGGTGCGGGTTTCCGAAACTTTGCCATCGGACAGCCGCACCACCCGATCCGCCATGTCACCGATGATTTCATTATGGGTGATGATGCAGGTCGCCGTACCGAGTTCCCGGTTGACTTGATCCAGAGCCTCCAGCACCCGGATACCGGTCTTCGAATCCAGCGCACCGGTGGGTTCGTCGCATAGCAGCACCGCCGGTTGCTTGGCGATGGCGCGGGCGATGGCGACGCGCTGCTGTTCGCCTCCGGAAAGTTGCGACGGAAAGTGATCCAGGCGTTGTTCCAGTCCGACTCGCGCCAGCGCTTCCTCGGGCGGCATGGGGTTGCGGGCAATCTCGGTGACCAGCGCCACGTTTTCGCGAGCGGTCAGACTGGGAATCAGATTGTAGAATTGGAATACAAAGCCGACGTGATGGCGGCGAAACTCGGTCAGCTTGCGATTGGAGGCCCTGGTCAGCTCCAGATCGCGGTAAAAAACCTCACCGCCGGTCGCCGTGTCCAGTCCGCCGAGGATATTCAGCAAGGTGGATTTGCCGGATCCGGAGGCACCGAGCAAAACCACCATTTCCCCGGATTTGAGCTCGAAATCAACTCCGCGCAGGGCGTGAATGGTCACCTCACCCATGATATAAGTCTTGGTGAGGCCGGTGGTTTTGAAGATGACTTCAGGGTTTTGCGGGTCGGTCAAGTCGGCATGTCCTGCTGTTTTGCAGTGGCAATATTATTGAATCAGTATCATGCGCATGATGCAACACCGCTCTGATAAATTACCACCGCCAGAGGACGGCATGGAAGCCCCGCCTCCGGAAGACTATATGCCTGCGCCACCCGATGGGGAAGGCGACATGGAACCAGAGTCGCCGGAATGGACACCCGAAGACCGTTAAGCTGACCCCTGATGCCAATCCGGCCGCACGCTTGTTACCTGGCGTGTGGTCGGTCGACAAAACGCCCTCACACCTACTCCGAAAAATACCGGATTTGTCCCCATACCAGTGGCATCACACGGGGTTTGTTAAGTTCCGAGGTTACAAAGAACGGATATGTTCGCGCTGCCGATCCAACCAGATTTGCTGATACGATTCGTCCATTGCCCCCCCTGTCCTGCTGACTGCGGTGAGCGGTTGACGACCCTGAGCGACATCGTACTGGGGGATAGTCAATGCTGGAGCACGGCTGCGGAAAATACCGAGATCGTCTAAGTCAAACAGCTCATAGTACCGATGCCAGCGCTCACCGATGCGGATTTGCAGCCCCGGATTAATAATGTAATGCCCACGCTTAAGTCGAACAAACAATTTGCGGTTATAGCGATCATCGCGGTTGACTTCATTTTTAGACAATATACTGCTGATATAAGCGCGTTGCTTACGTCGAGCGGGGAGCACACTGTCTGGCAGATGCGCAATGCAGTGGGCCAGCATTGGAGCGGTAAAGGCATCACCGCCACGCGGCATGGCTAGTGCTGGTCCCAAGTAACGGTAGAACAACGTACTGCATAGATGCAGCAAGAAAAACTCCATCAGCCGTTGATCTAAGGGCATCAGCCGCCCTTCGGCTTGAATGGCTACGCTGTCAGGGGTGAGCATAGGATAAATCCGCCCAAGGCGTTCACGGGCGTATTTAGGATCGATTAACGCTTTTTCCAGCGCAAAATGCATCGCACTAAAACCATGATTGGCGACCAACGTCGGATCAGCCCCGCGCTCAGTCAGCGCGGTCACGAGTGCGTCATTACCCAACCGAGCCGCGACCATCAGTGGTGTGAGATTGAAATGAGTGCGGTGGTCAACCCCATAGCGTTCGGTATCACGCAATACCGCATTCGGGTTTTTAAAACCGTAATTGAGAAAATGATGCTGATGCAGTTGTCGGGTAACTTTGTCTTCGCGCTGAGTCACCGGTCTGAAATCCACGTCGGCCAGGGCGTTTAACATGGGACGATGACAATGCAGCAGAGCATATTCAAACGCTTCAAGGCGTAGTTTCTTATTATTTTCGTTAACTGCTCGCTCGCGAATTTGGGCAAAGCGTTCCCGATCCACCACCGGCCACGGTACCGGTTGTTGGTGGAGTACCCGTTCACGGATGTCCCGTGCCTGATCGGCCTTGCCTTGTAATTCGAGTTTACGGGCTTCTTTTTGCCAATCCTCGGTGCTGGAATCCTCACGTTGCAGATTGAGTTCGCCGGTGAAACGATCCAATTGCAGCACCTTCATGGCCGGATGCTGGTGATCCGCCTCAATCAGATAAAGATTGCATACGGCTCGGGTGACGGCCACATACAGGGCATTAATGAAGAACTTGTAGACTTCGAGTGATTTATCACGCTTGTCCTTGGAGCGGGCATAGCGCAGTGTTTCCAGTTCAAGATCCGCTGCATCCACCCCTCGGGCAACTTCACGAAAGGCACTGGTTTCCTCACTGATGAAGTTGTAGAGAATAATATTCTGGTATTCCAAACCTTTAGCTTCTTGAACGGAAAACACCAGCGGTGTATCAAACCATTGGCGGGCGGCGGCCTTTTGATCCTCATGCATAACCAGCACGGCAAAGCGGGTGGAACGCGCCGTGCGGGTATTGAGATCGCGTTTGATGGCATCGCGGTCGGGTAGCAGTTGTAATTGACCCTGGCTGTCACCGACGCTGCGTACCAGATAATTGCTCTCGCGATCCACCGAGCCGAAACGAGCATGTTTGAGCTTGAGGATCCGATTAGCGACCTCGGTAACCACTAATGAATTACGGTAATTGGAGTGCAGAATCCGCACCACCTCACCGTGACCGGTCAATTCACGTTCGTTGAAGAACAGCGATTTCACACTTGACCAGGCAAAGAAATTCGGGTGCACAATCTGGTTAGAATCACCGCACAACATGAACTGACCGGCAACACGCAGGGTTTTAAGAATCAGATAAAGCTGGATATTGGTGATGTCTTGGACTTCATCCACTACAATAAAATCGTAACGTGGCTCGGCCAGCGCCAGATACTGATGACTGACGATATTGGAATCATAGAGGCTTTCCGCCTCCAGAAACTGCACATAACGTTCGAAGAGGGTGTATACCTCAGGACGTTCTGCTTCGGTGAAAATCGACTGCTTAACCCCTAAGTTCACATACTCTTCGCGGCTGAGCCACGGGGCATCACCGACCGGACCGGTAATCACCCCACGAAACTCTTCATACACTTTATGGCCATCACGTACCCGGGTCGCGCCGCGCTGGCGTTGGAACCATGCTTGAAAATCTCCAGCGGTGATTTCGCGCCCTGGCGGGACTCGAATACTGGCCAAGAAGTCATAAAAGGCCAGAAAGTCAACTTCTTGATCGTCGTTATCGTAACCGTTAGCAAAGTACAGATTGCGGGAGTTATGGACAAGATACGGCGATAAACTCACATAGAGGACATCACCGATGGCCTGCTTCATTTTTTCCAATGTCAGTGCCGTCTTACCACTGCCGGCCGAGCCAACAATAACCAATGGTGGTGGCGTTTGATAAATGCCATGTTGGTCATCATCGAAACACAGAATTTTGTCGAGCAGGTGAAAGCGGTCACGTTCCGGATGCATATACGTTAACGGCTCAGCGTCCAGACCCTCTGAGGACTGAACCTCTGGAATCCGTTCATCATCAATGGTCACGCCACCCGCCAGAAACCGTGAGCGCGCATAGGCATGGTTAGGAATATATTCCAGCAATAGGCAACAGGTTTCACCCTGATAGCGGTACAGGCTAAACAGCAGCCGGTCGCTGCGATTCAGTCGGGCGCGATACAGATTATCGCCGACCTTACGCACATCAGCCTGATCAAAACGCCCTGCTTCCAGTGCAGCTTGCACTTTGGCGAGTCCAGGCACCTTGTCTGGATTAAGATCATTATAGATAAGTACTCGCATGCGTTTGTCCTGGGTCTTTTGTCAAAAGTGCAACTTCAGTAGGGGGATTTGGCACCGCTTGACCGCCCCCCTTCAACAAATCCGTGGCAACGGTTCACC
>SKOM01000008.1 GCA_007120095.1 Candidatus Competibacteraceae bacterium
AAAAAAGAGCACAGGATATTGCCTATGCTCTTTGCTCGACTAGCTACCCGCCCTGATCAGCTACGATAAATAAATCGCTCGTACTGATGAGTCGTCCGCTGATTCCAACTGCGCACGTTGTCACGAAATTCCGACCAATCCGCATAAATCTTGCGGTAAATGCTCGATGCCTCCATATCCTCTTCGTGAACTTGTTGAGCACCACGTTCAAAAGCAGCCAGTACACTTTCGGGGAAATTACGCACCTCAACACCGTATTCCTGTAATTCACTCAAGGCTATGGGGTTCAGGGCTTGGTACTGAGCGGCCATCCAGGCGTTAGATTCATAACAACAGGCCTTAAGCTGAGCACGGATATCAGCCGGCAGATTATTCCAAAAATCCTTGTTAAAATAAAAGCCTAACATCGCACTAGCCTCTGCCCAGCTCGGCATATAATAGTATCGTGCCACTCGATGCATGCCTAAAATCTGATCATCGAAAGGTCCGACCCATTCCGCCGCATCCAGCACCCCACGCTCCATAGCGGTAAACACTTCACCGCCCGGTAGTTGCTGGACACTCACCCCGGCTTTAGCCATGGTACGACCTCCGTGGCCGGGAAAACGCATCCGCAAGCCAGCCAGGTCATCGGGACTGTTGATTTCCTTATTAAACCACCCCCCTGTCTGAGCACCGGTGTTGCCGCCGGGGAAAGCCACCAAATTATCCGGTTCATTCAGCTCATCCCAGAGGGCTTGACCATTGCCCGCCAACAACCAAGAATTTTGTTCCGCCAGGGTCAGACCAAACGGCAACGCGGTATAAAAACCATGAGCCGGTGACTTACCGATAAAATAATACGGCGCAGTATGGCACGCCTCGAACGCACCCGTAGACACGGCATCGTAGACTTCCAAGGGACCCACCTGTGCCCCACCGGGATAGGTACGAACTTCCACTGCGCCATCAGTCATCTCAGCAATGCGCCGGGCAAAGTATTGTGGAGTCCCGTAAAGCGTAGTCAGTGCCTCGGGCCATGAGGTCACCATTTCAATTCGGAACCGGCGATTCTGGGCAAATGCCGGGGCTGACAATGTAGTGGTTGCCGCCACGGCAGCACCCGTACCTGCGCCAGCGAGAATTTGGCGTCGTTTCATTGAGTCTGCTCCTCGATTCTTATGGGAATTCTAAGTATTCAGTAACCATGGGGTTAGATTGAGTCCAACTCATGGCTACCAGAGTGGAATTGTGGCATTACTCACCGTGCGCGTCCATCATGCATCGCCCTCACCTTCGCGTTCGGCCTCAGCGGCCTGTTCAGCGCACCAGGTACCCGCCGCCTCCACCGCCACAGGCGAGGTGGTAGGTAAAACACCCAGATAGCTTTCAGTCTGCTCTGCCGGGACGGTCGGGCGTTGCGTCATACGGTAGAGCGCATAGAGCGCGATGGCACCGAAAGTCGCTCCCAGCACCAGCCAGAACGCAAAGGGCCCAAGCCCCTGCATCGCCCAGCCGGTCGCCAGCGGCCCCATGATCGCGCCCAGCCCGAAGGTGAACACCAGCCCTCCAGACGCTGCGGGCATATCCTCGGTCGAAAGAAAATCATTGGTGTAGGCCAGAAACAGCGCATAAAGCGGCGTGGTTACCCCGCCCGCAAAGAAAGCGGCCACCATTAAGAGCCATAACAGATCACCACCGGTCATCCACCCCAGCACACAGAATGCCGCACCCAAACTGGCTGCCCCGAAAATCAGCTTGCGTCGATCCATCTGATCCGACAGCCAGCCGATGGGGTATTGCAACACCAGCGCACCGGCGAACAGCATCGCCACAAACAGCGCGATCTGGGTCGCCGACAGCCCGATCTGGGTGCCAAAGACCGCGCCCATACCGGCTTGCGTCGCATAGACACTGCCCAGCAGGAAAATCCCCACAGTCCCCAAAGGCGAACTTGAAAACAGATTGCGCAAGGACATCGGGCGTGCGACCTCGACCGCCGGGGCCGGGGCAACCGACAGCAGAATCGGCGCAAAGGAAATCGATACCAGGATTGAGGCCCCGATAAAGAGCGCGGCAGTCGCTGCATCGCCCAGTGTCAGCAGCCCCTGCGCCCCGATGATGCCCAGCGTCTGCGCAATCATGTAAGCGGAAAGCACCTTGCCGCGGGTCTCGTTGGTGGCTGCGTTGTTAAGCCAACTCTCAGCCGTCACATAGATACCTGACATGCAGAAGCCAATGAGCACCCGTAGCAACGTCCAGGCCCAGGGTTCAGCCAGCAACGTGAAGGCGATCAGCCCTGCTGACATGAAGCTGCCCAACGCCGCGAAGACGCGCACATGCCCCACCCGTCGGATCAGCACTGGGGCATAGCGCGCACCCAACAGAAAACCGACAAAATAACCCGAGGTGACGATAGCCAGTTCAGCCGCCGAAAACCCTTCAATTCCGCCGCGCAGGCCGATCAGGGTGAAATGCATACCGTTGCCGAGCATAATCAGCACGATGCCGAGCAGCAGCGCCCAAACCCCGGATAAAACTGTTATCATCATCATTTAGACCGCAAGCACTAGGGAAACCCACCTCAGATCAGCATTAACGCCGACGGTTCGGATCACTGCACTTAAAAAGACCCATAACCCAACAAGCCCAAAACACCCAAAGCGATCAAATAGGCGGCTACGATATAGTTCAACAATTTAGGAAAAACCAAAATAGCGATACCAGCCGCCAGGGAAATTAATGGTGCAAGCTGTATATGCAATGTCATGCCAACCTCCTTAGGTTTGCCCGGTTCACCGTGAAACAAGATTCCAAGAGTATCGGGTATAAAAAAGTTTATTTTTACAAATATTTAATCTGATCACGAGACACAAGCTTTACCCCGGCCAGCCGTGCCATCTGCAATGCCAGCACTTGGTTCGAGCTGAGCACCGGCAGGCCCAGCTCGGCCTGTAACGGCGCGAGAATATCGAGCGTGCGCAAGTTGGTGCAGGACAGAAACACACCATCAAGCGGACAGCGGCGAGCCAGTGTACGGACGGCTTCGGCAAAAGTGAGCGACCGGCACGCGCGAACTCCGGCATGCGGCTGAATGCGCGGGCCGCTATCGCACAATGCGCGCACGGTATTCCTGCGCAGGAAAGATCAGCGAGTGCTCAGTCATCCGGTTTACGCGCCGTACCCATGTACAGAATTGTGGTCAACGGTAACCAGCCAAAGACCAGATCGCCGCGCCGGTTGATCCCGCGTGGTCCCAACCCGGTCAAAGGCCCCGGTACCAGCCCGGCAGTCATCAGCCCCGCGCGCAGTTCCACCGGTTTGATATATAACGCCGGATCATGGGTACCACGCGGCAGCAGACGTAAAATATCCTCAGCCATAGTGATCGTGGCCAAGCGGGACAGCAGATTGCGATTAATCGTATCGAACAGAAACAGCCCCCCGGGGCGCAGCGTGCGCGCCACCTCTGCCAGCACACGATCCAGATCGCTGACATGCTCCAACACATCCACGCACACCACCGCATCAAACTCCCCGTCGGCGTAGGGCAGCGCCTCACCCACACCGACATCATAGCGAATCCTGCGACCCGCAGCCTGGGCGTGGGCGCGTGCAGCGGCGATGGCCTGTTCGGCGGGGTCAATGCCGGTCACGCGGGCACCGCGATCCTCCAGTGCCTCGGCCATGAAACCACCCGCACAGCCCAGATCCAACACCGCCTTATCCGACCAGCCAATCTGGCGGTCAAACCAGGCTAGCCGGCCGGGAACCAGGTTCTTCAGCGTGCGCACCCAGCGGATGTCATCCGACCACCACTGATCGGCCACATCGTCATAAATCGTCAGATCATTGCGCATCACACAGTCTCCAACTCCAAGATGTTATGGGCGATGGCGGTTCCGCTTTGCCACGCCGCCTCAACCCGCGGTCCCAGACACCAGTCGCCGCCCAGATACAGCCTACTACCAGCGTCCTGCAAAAAGGGGCGCCCCAGCGGCACGGTCACGCGTGCATAGCGCCAGCGATGCGCCGCAGAATACAGAGCATATTCGGGCGCGGTGCCAATACTGTCACACAGCAGCGGCAGCATGCGGGCAACAATGCTGTCTTGGTCTTCTTCCAGATAGGCGACACTCCAATCCGGGTTGGCCTGTGCAACCCATGCGGTGGCGAACTCGGGGCGGGTAGGCTTAGTACTGTCCTGCGCGATCCAGGCCAGCGGTCCGTTCTCAGACCTGAGGCTGATAAACGGGGCCGGGCTATGCGCTGGGAAAGCCGCCATCAACGTGAGGCACGGTGCCATTTCGACCGCTGCCAGCATTAAACTCAGCGGATGGTTCACGCCGATCAGCGCCGCCACCTGCGGTGCAGGCACTGTCAGCACCACTCGCGCGGCGGCAAAACGGTGATCCAGTGTCACCACCTCCCAACCCTCGGCGCGCGGTCGCAGAGCCGTCGCCTCCACACCCTGCCGCACGTCCAGCCCCTCAGCCATGGCGCGCGGCAGGCCCGCCATACCAGGCGTACCCACATAGCGCTGGCGATCCCGCTGTCCCGCAGCGTCCCAAGCCGCCACCGCACCCGGCAGACTCGCCAGCATTGCAGCAAAAGCCGGGTGACCCACAGTGAAATACTGCGCACCGTGATCAAAGCGCATTGTACCCCAGGCCGACGTCACCCTGCGCGTGGCCATACGCCCGCCGATACCTCGCCCCTTATCGAGAATCAGAACCTGCCGCCCGGCCTCCGTCAGCGCCTGCGCACAGGCTATCCCGGCCATGCCGGCACCGATGACAATGGTGTCGAGCATGTCAGCCCCGATGTAGGCCGGATCTGATGAGGTCATAACCATAACCCTCCCAGCAATGCACCTAAAATCACCACCAACCACGGTGGCCAGCGCCACAGCGCTAACGCCCCCCACGCCGCCAGTGCCAAGACAAACTCCTCTGTCCCCACGACCCCATACAACCAAACGGGATTGTAGAAGGCTGCCAGCAACACCCCGACGACGGCGGCATTCACTCCAAGCAACGCCCGACGCACCGGCGGCACCGCTCGCAGCTTTTGCCAGAACGGCAGTATCCCGAATAACAGTAAAAATGACGGCAGAAAAATCCCGAACAAGGCTAACAACGCACCGATCCAGCCACCGGACGGGCCCTCAGCGACCATCCCTAAATAAGCGCCTAAAGTAAATAAAGGTCCCGGCACGGCTTGAGCCGCACCATAACCGGCCAAAAATAAATCGTTATCCACCCACCCCGGATCAACCACCTGAGCCTGCAACAGCGGCAACACCACATGACCACCACCAAATACCAGAGAACCGGCATAATAAAAACCGGCCAATAAACCCAAGCCTTGATGGCCGGTGGCATTGGCCCATAACGGCAAGCCCACCAACAGCAGGGCGAACACCCCTAAGCACAGCCCCCCGACCCAAGTTGGAATCGGGATGTGTAACGGGGTTTGCCGAGCGCCATCGGTGGTTTCGGCAGACCACCACAACCCCACGACCGCACCAAAAACGATAGCGGTCAGTTGACCGGCCGTGCCAGACAGCAACAGCGCTAATCCGGCCGCCAGCAAGGCCACGGTGGCGCGTTGCCGATCAGGGCACAGGGTTTGCGCCATCCCCCAGATCGCCTGGGCGACCACTGCAACGGCCACGGCTTTCAAACCGCTCAGCCAACCATCACCCAGCCCCATATCACCAAAACTCAGAATGCCATAGGCGAATAATGTCATGGCCAGTGCGGACGGCAGGGTAAAACCCACCCAGGCTGCCACCGCTCCCGCCCAGCCAGCGCGATGCAAACCGATGCCAATCCCCACCTGGCTGCTGGCCGGGCCAGGCAGAAACTGACACAAAGCCACCAGCTCAGCATAAGCCTGCTCGCTCAACCAGCGATAACGCTCAACAAAGGCGGTGCGAAAATAACCAATATGGGCTACTGGGCCACCAAACGAGGTCAACCCCAGCACAAGGAATACGCGAAATACTTCAAATACCGATTGTGTACGGTTGGTCATCGGGCATTGTCGCTCTGCAAGTCATCCAGAAATTCGGAAATGGGTTCGACACCAGTCACCAATAGATGATCGCGCGCTCGGGTGCAGGCCACGTACAGCAAGTAGCGCTCGGTGTCGTACACGTCTTGAAGATCAGCATCGTCCGCTACGGAGGCCATTCTGGCCTGTGAGGGTATCACTTCGACAGCGCGAAATTCCAGACCCTTGGCCAAGGGTGTCGGCGAT
>SKOM01000023.1 GCA_007120095.1 Candidatus Competibacteraceae bacterium
CGTTGATTCAAAACTAAAACCGCCATTGATCGTACAGAAGCGGTATAGATATTGGGGGGTGTAATGCTCATGTTGAGTTGCCGAAAATACGACAACTCACGCGGCTATGGGGTGGTTTGCGAACTGCCCCTACTGTCGATGGGCGCTGAGCCAGGCGTTCAGGTTCGCAGCGGCCGTAAAATCCAGCAACGCCTCGCCCAAATCTTCAAGTCGTTCCACTGGCAAGGTGTCCAGCCCCGTGTGATTATATGCTACGTCGGAGTTATCCTTTATTCTTAGCGCGTAACGCTCTGCGACCACTGCGCAAGATACCGAAGGTGGGGTCAAGCCGCCCGCCCCGCACCATGCCCGCGACCTACCTACTCGCATCTAGCGTTGTTGAACCCGTACTCGACGATAAAGATCGTGGGTCTGTTGGGCGATACTTTGCCAACTGTAGTTCTGCTCAACCCGCTCCCGACCGGCACGGCTCATGCGCTCCAATAGCTCGGAATCATTAGCCAGGCGATTAATCGCCTCAGCCAGTCCTTGCTCAAACTTGCTGGGCGCACTGGGATCATGCGGTGGCTCGGGGTCAAGCAGCGGGTCAACCAGCAGGCCGGTCTCCCCATCAACCACGACCTCTTTGATGCCGCCTACGGCACTGCCAACGACGGGAGTACCGCAGGCCATCGCCTCCAGATTGATCAGGCCGAAGGGCTCGTAAATCGACGGGCAACAGAAAATGGTGGCATGAGAATACAGCACAATAGTTGTGGCGCGTGGCAGCATTTTGGGCAGCCAGACAATGCCTGAGCGCCGGGCCTGTAGCTCTTGAACCATCTCTTCGGTATCGCGTTGCATGACCCGGGTGTCGGCATCACCGGCGCACAGCACAACTTGCAATTTAGGATCAAGATGCGGGATTGCTTGCAGCAGATAATATAACCCTTTCTGGCGGGTGATCCGCCCGACAAATAATACAAAAGGCCGCTCCGGATCAATACCGAGCTGCACCAAAGTATCGGGGTCATGAGTGGCCTGGTATTGCTCAACGTCGATGCCGTTAGGAATAACGGTCACCCGTTGCGGTTCAACCTGGAACAGCCGCAAGATATCATCGTGGGTGCTTTGGGAAACGGCGATAATCGAATCCGCCATTTCCAGCGCGGTTTTTTCAACCCAACTGGACAGTTCATAACCCCGCCCCAGTTGGTCGCGTTTCCAGGGGCGCAGCGGCTCCAGGGAGTGGACGGTGATCACCAGAGGAATGCCATACAGGAGTTTAGCCAGTATGCCGCTGAAATGCGCATACCAAGTGTGACAATGGATGATTTCGGCATGCTCGCCTAAATCATCATCGATGCCTTGACCGACGAAAGCCAGGCAGGTGCTCAGCGCCTTTAACGGCGAGACCAAAGACTGGGAACAACCCGCGAAATGCGTGGTATCGACTTTGATGCCGCGCACGTAGAGCTGGCCATCATCGAAATTTTGCTCATGGAAGGTGCGTACTTCTACCGGACCAAGCTTAGCGAGTTCGCGTGACAGGTATTCGACGTGAACCCCGGCACCGCCATAGACATGAGGAGGGTATTCGTTGGTGGTCAGCAAAACACGCATGGGGAATTCCTTAGGTCAGGGAAACGGGTTACTACCAGCGAGAATTATGCCATCGGGTCGCGGTGAATTCTACCGTTGCAACTGCGCTTGCGTTCAGGATTTTGATTTTCAATTAAAAACTCCGCTTGGGTGAGCTCCAAGCGGGGTTGTTGATAGCTTAACCGATCTGCACTACCGAGTTATCCTCGCCAAATACGCTGGTACAACGTTGTTGATTCACCGGGTCAGTCCACCATTGACCATCCACCACGAAGCGGTACTCGTAGCGTCCGGGCTTAAGCCGTATGCTTTTCTTATGCAAACCATTTTTGTATTTGCGCATTTTATGCGTATGGTTTTCCCAGTTGTTGAAATCACCCGCCACATAAACCTCGGTGGCTTCTGGAGCCATCAGAGAAAATACATGACTGATGGCCGCCGGAGTCGCTGTTTTTTTACGGGTTCTGGTTTGACCACCTTGGGTCGCACCTTTGACCGTAGCCGGGGTTTTGCCTGCCATATCCATTACTACTCCTGAGTCGCTATTGATAAGAGTTCAGTGAATTATCTGCTTATCACCCTGTCGGGCAACTACTGCTGTCCGGCGATCAGTCAGGTGGGTGATCGGCCGTTGGCACCAGGGCGATCATTCTACTCTTAATGTGTTACATCACTGAGTAAGGCCACAGCGCTATTGATCAACGGATAGGCGAGGGCAACACCAAGGCCGCCACTGGCTTGTAGCTCCAGATCTAATAATGGGCGGGCGCGTAACTGTTGCAACATCAGGCTATGTCCCGGCTCTGCTGAACGGTGGCTGGCAATGCAATAATCCACCACATTGGCATTCAGCGCCCGAGCGGCCAGTAATGCGGCGGTGCTGGCGAAACCATCGACCAGAATGACCATACCCCGTTCGGCAGCCCGCAGCAGCCCCCCACAGACCGTAACGATTTCAAAGCCACCGAATTCACTGAGTAACTGGACGGGATCGCGAGTCGCTTGGGAAGTGCTGAGTCGCTGCCGCGCATATTGCAGGGTACGAATATTAAAATAAGCGCTCACGGCATCCACACTATCGCCATGGCCGATGCAACGTTCTATGGGGAGATAACACAGTGCCGACATCAGCAAGGCGGCTGAACCGGCATTACCCGCGCCGATGGTACCAAAGCCAACAACGTTGCACCCTTGTTGACTCAGCGTGTCCACTAAAACGGTGCCATTATATAAGGCTTGCAGACATTGCTCACGGCTCATGGCTGGCTGGCGGACATAATTCGCCGTTCCGGCAGCGATGCGGGCGGCATGCAATTGGGGGTTATCGGGCAATGTCTCGCTAACTCCAGCATCAACCAGCAATAATTCCAGCCCGTTGGCTCTGGCCAGTCGATTGATCGGCGCGGTACCCGCTAAGGTGTATTGGAGTTGCTGGCGGGTATCCTCCCCAGGTACGGAGTGAATGCGGTGAGCAAAAGCCCCGTGGTCAGCCGCACAGATTACCAGGGTGGGGTGATGCAGGCAGGGTTTGAGGCTGTTTTGAATCACACTGACCCGCACCGCAAGCTGTGCCAAAGCACCCAATCTGTCGGGCACATGAAAACTACAGTTAAATTCAGCTTGCAGTTTGGCCTGCCGTTGTCGAATGGCAGGCGGGATGTCAAACAACATGCTGGTGGGTTTACCCAAGCTGTTGGCGCACAGTGGCGAGCTGTACACAGGTTACGAAGACGTCCATGGCTTGTTCCAGCTCTGCAATGCGCGGAAAAGTCGGTGACAGGCGAATATGTTGATCATCAGGATCTTTGCCATAAGGAAAAGCGGCACCCGCTGGAGTGAGTTTAACTCCGGCTTCACCCGCGAGCCGAACCACTTCAGTCGCCAGTCCGGGATGAGTATAAAACGAAATAAAATACCCGCCATCGGGATTTGTCCAATGCCCCAGATTGCGATTACCCAGGCCTTGCTCCAGTGCCTGTTGTACGCAATCAAATTTAGGCTTAATCAGGGCGGCATGTTGGCGCATCAATTGGCGAATGGTCTCGGCATCTTTAAGCCACAGTACATGGCGTTGTTGATTGATTTTATCCGGGCCGATGGTGGCGACAGCCAGATGGGCCTTAAACGCGGCCAGGTTGGCTTGACTGGTTCCGAGGAAAGCCACCCCGGCACCGGCAAACGTCATTTTCGAGGTCGAGGCGAACTGGACGACGGAATCTTCCGTGCCCTGATCACGGCAGGCCTGGAAGATACTAGCCAGTTGCGGGGGCGTGTCGGTTAAATCATGCACGCTGTAGGCATTATCGTACATGATGCGGAAACCACTGCCGGCGATTTTGCCCAGTGCGGCAATCCGTTCCACCACCGCATCGCTGTACGTACAGCCCGTAGGGTTGGAATATTTAGGCACACACCACAGCCCTTTGATGGCGGGATCTTGGCGCACCAGCGTTTCCACCCGATCCATATCGGGGCCTTCATCGGTCATGGGCACGGACAGCATGCGAATGCCCAGGGCTTCACAAATCCCAAAATGTCGATCATAACCGGGAACGGGGCAGAGGAATTTGACATCGCCTTCGCGACTCCAGGCACTGCCAGCACCGCGCAGTCCAAACAGGTGGGCATGGAGTAGATAGTGATACATCAAGGTCAGGCTGCTATTACCGCCGACCAGCACATTCTCAGCGGGTATGTTCAGCAACAGGCCACCCAGTGTCTTAGCAGCGGCCAGACCATCGAGACCCCCGTAATTGCGCAGATCGGTGTTTTCTGCCTGATACTGGCCGTTGAGAATGCCATCCAGCGGATTCGATAAATCGAGTTGATCGCTGCCGGGCTTGCCCCGGGTCAGATCCAGCTTCAGTCCCTGGGCTTGAAATTCGGCGTAGCGGGCGGCCAGCGCCTGTTCTTGACCCTGCAAAGCAGCGTGGTTATCGGTGTTTTCAGTCATCTTCAGCATCATGGGTTATAGGTTGAACACAGCGGTATAGTGTACCGGAAATAGTTAGCGATTAATCCGGATCATAAGCCAATACCGGGGCAAGCCAACGTTCGGCTTCTTCCAGCGACCAGCCTTTGCGCTCGGCATAATCAGCAACCTGGTCGCGGCCAATCTTGCCCACTCCAAAATACCGTGACTCGGGATGGGCGAAATACCAGCCCGATACGGCCGCCGTCGGCAACATGGCCATGGATTCGGTCAGGCTGATCCCGGCTTGACGTTCTACATCCAGCAACTGCCATAAGGTCATTTTTTCCGTATGATCGGGACAGGCTGGATAGCCGGGTGCCGGACGAATACCGCGATAGCGTTCCTTAATGATGTCCTCATTACTCAGAGTCTCATCGGCGGCATAGCCCCAGAATTCTTTACGCACCCGCTCATGCAGGCGTTCGGCAAAAGCTTCGGCGAGGCGATCGGCCAGCGCTTTGAGCATAATACTGGCATAATCATCATGCTCACGCTCAAATTCAGCGGTCTTCTGGTCGATACCTATCCCGGCGGTTACGGCAAATGCGCCGATGTAATCCGCCACGCCTACCGGGGCAATAAAATCGGCTAAACAGTGATTGGGTTTACCGGGTGGCCGTCGGCTTTGCTGGCGCAGATGAAACAGGGTCGTTAAGGTCTGGCTACGTTGCTCATCGGTGTACACGGTAATATCGTCGTTGCCGCTGCGATTGGCCGGAAAAAAACCGAAGACCGCGCGCGCCTGTAGCCAGCGTTCGGCAACAATTTGTTTTAACATGACTTGTGCATCGTCGTAGAGCTGGCGCGCCTGTTCTCCGACCTGTTCATCCTCAAGAATCCGCGGAAACCGGCCATGCAGTTCCCAAGCGAGGAAAAACGGCGTCCAGTCGATACGCTCGACCAGTTCTTCCAGCGGATAGTCTTCTAAAGCCTGAATGCCGAGAAAACTCGGTTGCAGAGGAGAGGGGTTGGACGAGTCATCGGCGGCACTATTGGCACGGGCGTCAATCAGCGACAGATTATCACTGCGGGTTTGCCGTCCCGCATGTTGTTCACGTTTCCGCTGGTAATCTTCGGCCACTTCGGCCAGATACCCTGAACGCTGGCTGCCGGTCAGCTTTTGCGCCACCCCCACCGCCCGTGAGGCGTCTTTCACGTAGACCACCCCGTGTTCTGCATACTGCGGAGCGATTTTTACGGCGGTATGAATCAGCGAGGTGGTCGCCCCGCCGATCAGCAGCGGTTGGGTGAAGTTCTGGCGCTGCATTTCCTTAGCCACATGCACCATTTCGTCCAGCGACGGGGTAATCAGGCCGGATAAGCCGATTAAATCGGCATCGTATTGTTGCGCGGCATCGAGGATTTTTTGCGCCGGAACCATCACCCCCAGATCAACGACCTCATAGTTATTGCACTGCAAGACCACGCCGACGATATTCTTGCCAATATCATGCACATCCCCTTTGACCGTGGCCATGATAATCGTGCCGTTTTTACGCTGGGCTTCGGCGGCGGTCTGTCCGGCTTCGATATAGGGGATGAGATGCGCCACGGCTTTTTTCATCACCCGGGCTGATTTGACGACTTGAGGCAGAAACATCTTGCCCGAGCCGAATAAATCACCGACCACATTCATGCCGTCCATCAGCGGGCCTTCAATCACATCCAGGGGTTTGGTCGCCTCCAG
>SKOM01000240.1 GCA_007120095.1 Candidatus Competibacteraceae bacterium
CATTTATAAAAATCGGCTAACTCAGCCAGTTCGGCTAAGGCTTGGGACACTGTCGGCTGGTCTTGATGACCCTCAATATCGACAAAGAATAGCTGATCCCAAGGCGGCTGCCGCGAGGGACGCGATTCGATGCGGCTGACTGCAATCTGATGGCGCGCCAGGGGTTCGAGAATGCGGTGTAATAAACCGGTGTGGTCAGCCGCTGCAATCAGCACTGTGGTGCGATCTTGTCCAGAAGCCGCCACCGGCTCATGGCCGATGATTAAATAACGGGTGGCCATGTCGGGGTTATCTTCAATATTGCTGGCTAGAATCGACAGTTCATAAACCTCAGCCGCAATCGGACTGGTGATGGCCGCACTGCTGCTGTCTTTGGCAGCACGCTGGGCGGCTTCACTGTTGCTGGCGACTACAATGCGCTCGACCTGAGGCAGATTACCATCCAACCACTCCCGACATTGCAATAGAGCCTGACGACGGGCATACAGGCGTTCGATTTCTTTCAGTCCGGCGGCACGGCTGATCAATTGCTGATGTACCGGCACTACCGTCTCGCCGCAGATACATAAAGGCGACTGGGCAAAACGTTCTAACGTCTGCCCAACGACGGCTTCGGTGGAGTTATCCACCGGGACGACGGCAAAATCCGCCGTCTCGGCTTCGACCTCACGAAACGCATCATCAATCGAGGCCACCGCTGTGGTGCGAACCGCTCGCCCAAAATGATGCAGGGCGGCATGATGGGTGAACGTGCCGGGCGGGCCGAGATAAGCCACCGTCAGTGATTGCTCTAAGGCCAGACAAGCACTGATAATTTCCCGAAACAAGCGCACCATGGTGCGGTCTCTCAACGGGCCGGTGTTGCGTTCACGCACCCGGCGCAGAATTTGCGCCTCGCGCTCCGGGCGATAATAACGCGCCTTGGCACCCGGTTGCTGTTTCAACTCAGCGACTTGCTGGGCGCAGTGGGCACGCTCGGACAGCAGGTGCTGAATCTGTTCATCTAGATTATCGATACGTTCGCGTAAACTGCGTAAGGTGGGAGAAGCGGCCATAATTATTCGTCGTTCGGCGCTTGGTCAGTGAGATCGATATCGGGGTCTTGAACCTCGACGGTTTCATCGGCTTCGATCCGAGCCAGCCCGATGAGCTGTTCATCACTTTGTAAGCGGATCAGTCTGACCCCTTGAGTATTGCGCCCGACCAAAGAAATTTCAGCCACACGGGTGCGCACGAGAGTGCCGGCATTAGTGATCAGCATGATTTGATCGTCATCGGTGACCTGGGTGGCACCGATCACCTGCCCATTGCGGGCTGAAGTTTTAATGCTGATGACCCCCTGGCCACCACGCCCCCTGAGGGGATAGTCATCCACTAAGGTGCGCTTACCGTAACCGTTGGCCGTCACGGTCAGCACTGCGCCCTGATCCACCACCAGCAGGGCGATAATGCGCTGGCCGCTGGCCAAACGCATACCGCGAACCCCACGCGACGAACGGTTCAGCGAGCGAATCGTGCTTTCGGGAAACCGGATGGCTTTACCGGCATCACTGAGTAACATAATATCGCGGCTGCCGTCGGTAATGGCGACACCCACCAGTTGATCATCCTCATCCAGATTGATCGCGATAATCCCGCCACTACGGGGCCGGGAATAGTCAATCAGCGGCGTTTTCTTGACCGTGCCCTGAGCCGTGGCGAAAAACACCCAGTGTTCGGCATCAAATTCACGCACTGGCAATATAGCACTGATCCGCTCGCCGGCTTCCAGCGGTAATAGATTATTGATCGGTTTGCCTCGCGCCCCGCGCCCTGCTAGTGGTAATTCATACACTTTGCGCCAATACACCTTGCCGCGATTGCTAAAACACAACAGGGTATCGTGGGAGTTTGCCACCCAGAGTTTGTCGATAAAGTCTTCATCTTTAATATCGGCAGCACTGCGCCCGCGTCCGCCACGATGTTGAGCGCGGTAGCTGGTCAGCGGCTGAATTTTGGCATAACCCGTGTGCGATAGGGTTACCACCATGTCTTCTCGGGGGATAAGATCTTCAAGGCTGAGATCGGACTGATCAAACCGAATCTCCGTGCGGCGCGGATCATTGTACTGTTCGCTCAGCTCGCGCAGCTCATCGCGGATCACCTGTAGCAGACGCTCCGGATCGGTGAGAATATCTAATAAATCAGCAATTTTATCCAGCAGCTCACGGTATTCACTGTGAATACGTTCTTGTTCCAATCCGGTCAGCCGGTGTAAGCGCAAATCAAGAATGGCTTGGGCTTGGGTCGGCGATAACCGATAACCGTTGTCCATCAGGCCATATTCGCTCTCATCAACGCCCTCGGCTAATCCGGTCAATGCGGCAGCACGCTCCAGCAAAGCACTGACACTGCCTGGCTGCCATGTTCGCTCCAGCAAAGCGGCTTTAGCTTCAGCCGGACCGGGAGCTTGGCGGATCAGGGCAATCAGTTCATCAATATTGGCCAGCGCGACGGCCAAACCTTCTAGGATGTGGGTACGATCACGGGCCTTGCCGAGTTCGAACAGAGTGCGTCGGGTGACCACTTCGCGGCGATGGCGGATAAACGCTTGCAGTATCTGCTGGAGATTCAGCAACTGCGGCTGACCATCGATCAGCGCCACCATATTGATGCCAAACACCGTTTGCATTTGAGTGTGCTGATAAAGATTGTTCAGCACCACATCGGGCATTTCGCCACGGCGCAGTTCGATGTACATGCGTAAACCGTCTTTGTCGGACTCGTCGCGCAGCTCGATGATGCCATCAAGCTTTTTTTCCTTGACCAGCTCGGCAATTTTTTCCAGTAACCGCGCTTTATTGACCTGATACGGCAGCTCGGTGACGATAATCGCCTGTTTGCCTGAATCCAGTTCTTCAATATGAGTACGGGCGCGAATATAAACCCGACCCCGGCCACTATGATAGGCTTCGTGGATACCGCTGGCACCATTGATAATTGCGGCTGTGGGGAAATCCGGGCCGGGCAAGTAATCAATGAGTTCATCAACACTGAGATCCGGATTGTCGATTAAGGCAATACAGGCTGCGACCACCTCCCCCAGATTATGCGGCGGAATATTCGTAGCCATACCCACAGCAATCCCGGTAGCGCCATTGACCAATAGATTAGGAATTCGGGTGGGAAATACCACCGGCTCCTGTTCTGAGGCGTCGTAATTAGGCGCAAAATCGACGGTTTCTTTATCGATATCGGCTAAAATCTGCTGACTGATGCGCGCCATGCGCACTTCGGTGTAGCGCATCGCCGCAGGGGCATCGCCGTCAATAGAGCCGAAATTACCTTGACCATCAACCAGCATATAGCGCATCGCAAACGGCTGCGCTAAGCGGACGATGGTGTCATAAACCGCAGCATCGCCATGTGGATGGTATTTACCAATCACATCGCCGACCACGCGGGCGGATTTTTTATAGGGTTTGTTCCACTCGTTGCCCAGCTCGCTCATGGCGAACAGTACCCGCCGGTGCACGGGCTTTAAACCATCACGCACATCCGGCAAGGCCCGTCCTACGATCACACTCATGGCGTAATCGAGGTACGATTGTTTCATCTCATCTTCGAGATTGACGGGCAAGATTTCTTTTGCAAAATCAGCCATTAAAAAATAACATCCTTAACAGAATCGGGTAGGTTTGAACGCCGTTTAAAGTTGTGGTTTGCTAAACAGTTTAGGATAGCACATCGGCAAAGCTCTTGGCTTAGAACCTGTTCTAAACTTGAAAGAAAGTGAATAAGGCTAATCCAGCGATCCGGGCGGTTTTAAAAACAGCCTCTTAAACTGGCTTATAATACGCGCAGTTCTGTGTGGGCGTGAGGATGGCTGTATGGACGATACGATGCAAATTCCGGGCTATATCATCGAGGGTCATATCGGCAGCGGTGCTATGGCCACTGTTTACTTGGCCTTGCATAAAAACCTGGAGCGTCGGGTAGCACTCAAACTGATGGCTGGCTCCCTGGTGACTGATGACACCTTCCGCGAGCGGTTTCTCAAGGAAGGTAAAATCGTCGCCCAGCTCAATCACCCCAATATCATCACCATTTATGACATCGGGGTGGTGCAGTCCAATTATTTCATGGCGATGGAGTATGTCAACGGTGGTACGCTCAAAGACCGAATCAAACAAGCCATGCCACCGACAGAAGCGGTTGAAATTCTGGTAGCCTTGGCCAGCGCCTTGGGTTACGCTCATAAGCGTAATTTTATTCACCGCGATGTTAAGCCTGCGAATATTCTATTCCGGGAGGACGGTACACCGGTTCTGAGCGATTTTGGCATTGCTAAATCTCTAGGCGGCGGCACCCAAATGACCCGCACCGGCTGGGCTGTCGGTACGCCGAGCTATATGAGTCCCGAGCAGGCACTCGGCAAAGAGGTGGATTCACGCTGCGATCTGTACAGTCTTGGGGTGATGTTTCATGAAATGCTGACGGGTGAAAAACCTTACAAGGCCACGGATTCCTTTGCGGTGGCGCTGATGCACGTTAACGATCCGATTCCCAAGCTGCCTGCTGAACTCAGCGCATTCCAACCGATTATCAATCGGCTGATGGCTAAAAAACCGGATGATCGATTTGCTGATGCGGATGAACTGATCACTGCGCTCAAACCGTTTCGCGCTCAACAAGTCACCGACAAAACCGCACCGAGTGCTGTCGCCAGCCGCTGGCCACTGTGGACAGGTGCGGTTACCGCGAGCCTGGTTCTGGGTCTGGGGGGCTATTTCGGCTACATGCAGTTTACGTCTAAGCCGCCACCGGCCTCTAACACCAACACCGCTTATGTCTCACCGATTGATCCGTTCGGTATAGAGCCACAGACGACTCGCCCACTCAGCCCTGCCCAGCAAGCCGAGGTGGCAGGGATGCTGGAGATGGCCGAACTCAATTTAGAATTTGGGCGCTTGGTGGATCCCCCCGTCAGCAACGCCGCCCATGGTTTCCGCGAGGTGCTCAAACTTGACCCCAGTAATGCAGCAGCGAGAGCCGGTTTGCTCCAGATCGCTGAACACTTCCTAGAGCAGGCACAGCAGGGGCTGGCCGAAGGCGATGCCCCCGGTAATCTGCGCGGTTTGGTTGAGGCCGGACTCATCGCCATGCCGAAGCATCCCGAACTGTTAGCGCTCAAACAAGAGATTGATCAGGGCTTGAATCACCGGTAATTGTACTCAAGTGCTCCGGTTTGGTCGGATCGGTTCTTGTCCCCTGCCAATAGGATGGCGATAATAGTTCTCTAAACCAACCAGCAACTAAGGAATGAATACCTTTGGATATTAACGCAATTCAAAAATCCTATCGCCGTTACGCTGGCCGATATGATTTCTATTTCGGAGCCTTATTTCAGCCGGGGCGCAAGGCGGTCATCGCACTGCTGGATTGCCAACCCGGGGATCACATTCTGGAAGTCGGTGTCGGTACAGGGCTGTCGTTGCCATTGTATCCCCATGATGTTCAGGTTTCCGGTATTGATGTATCACCGGAAATGCTGGCTAAAGCTCGACAACGCTGTCAGGAAATGGAACTCAAACAGGTTGAACTGCATGAGATGGATGCCGAGGCGATGAGCTTTGCTGACCACAGTTTCGATAAAGTCGTGGCGATGTATGTGGCGTCCGTGGTGCCCAATCCACGTCAGCTCATTGCCGAAATGGCTAGAGTTTGCCGACCCGGCGGGGAGCTGTTCATTGTCAATCATTTTCACAGTACTCATCCGGTGATAAACCGCTTGGAGAAAATGGCGGCCCCTTTATCCAAGCTGATGGGGTTCCGACCCGATTTTGAGCTGGAGGAGTTTATTCAGGCGACTCATCTCAATGTTGTGGAACGCTCACCGGTTAACTTATGGGGATACTGGACGCTGTTACGTGCGATTAACTCAGATCAACTGAGTGTCAGCCACGAGCCCACAATCCCCATGCAGACCGCCGCATCACGTTAAATAGCTCAGTACTATCATCAACACTGTCATTTGATTGCAATATTTCTGACATATAGTGGGTGCTCAAGCCTTTCAACCTTATGTGCCGGATTATTGCAAAATTATGACGACAGCGACTATTTTGATTGTTGAAGATGAGCGTCCTATTCGGGATATGCTACGGTTTGCACTGCATGCTTCGGGTTACCAGACGGTTGAGGCCGCTGACAACTGTGAAGCGCGGGTGCGCTTGGCAGAG